>CAZEMW010000119.1:0-7900 GCA_964513105.1 uncultured Fibrobacterota bacterium | reverse complement strand
CTCGTTCTATGGCGATGAATACGACGGTGACTTGAACAGTGAGCGAAACTATGTCCTACCAGAGCGTTTTTCCTCCGCGTCACGGGCAGCTCTCCATAGCCTTGATTTGCTCGGGCGTCGGCATTCAAATAGCTTCAATGCTCCCGGCATCGTGATAGAGTCCGGCAAGCCGGCGGGTAAACCCGACAAAAGCATTGTTTTACCGCTTTTGAGGAAATAGGAATTGCTCCATTCTTGCAAGGGACGGCATGCTGTGGGTCAAGTGATTTTACCGTGACGTTGGTTATGGAACCATAGTTGTTGCAGTGCCGATCGATTCCGACGGCGCCGGCGTTTCCGGCGCCGACCTCTCCCGACATATCGATAACGTAATACCGGTAGCCGGTATTACTGCGCGGATTGTCCACGCGCAGGGTAACCGGTTCTGGGTCATCGACATCTTGGTAACCAAGCGCGTTGGGGTCCAGACGCCCAATCGTTCCTGAGCGACTCTCGCCCATCAACAGGATTCGATATGAATTTTGCGCCGGGTCAAGGACAAGGGTGTTACTCACCCTGTAAACTCCGTCTGGAAGGCATACCACACTTACCGCGCGTTGGTCGGAGCCCGGGACCCAGAGGTGTTTTCGGCTCGCGGGTGATGAACAGACGGGACGGTACTGGGTAGCCGTTGATGAAGAGGTCTTGTTCGACACGACCGTGGCCACGAAGGACGCCGGCAATTGGACCTTCGCGGGAATCCTGAAAGTGTACTGCGGGAACCTTACGAAGTTTCTCGCCGCCGAGGGTGAAATGGTGAATGTATGGTTCGATGATATGGAGATCTGGAACTCGTTTCCCCATGAAACCGCGGCGGCTTCCGGTGCCGCAGGATTTGCAGCGGATTCAAACCATTCCGGTGCCCCCGTCTACAAACTTACCCTATGGAGCGGACACCAAGGCCGCGGCCTGTGTAGAGGAACTCGCGGCAGCTATGATTTGCGTGGCCGCGCGCTGCCGATTCACGCCTTGATTCCGGCAGGCCGGGAACGGGTCGACCGGAAAGCGGCTACACATGCAGTTATTATTCAACAGCCCCGATAGTGCATGTTTGACCTTCTTGCCATTCCTGCCTTTTTGAATAGAGACACCCGCATCCATTCGACTTCTCATCTTCCTCCGTGTGCTCCTCCAGCCCATTTCCCGACATTTTCAGCTCTCTTCACGATGTATAAGCCGGAGCCCGGCCCAAAAGGAGAATCTCCTCTCCCACGTCCCGTACCCGGCAATTTCACAGGCAAGGCCCGGCCGGCCGACTTCGCTGTAGACCATCCAGGTCAGTGTGTCCTCGGCAATGGGCTTGGAAATGCGTGTTGAAAGACTCTGGCCTTTCTCTTCGTGGTTCTTCGAGCGGCGTCATCCAAACGCTATTTGACCAGGAAAGAACCATGCACCATTCCTCCCTCGCTCTCAATCCCAAAAGAATATATCCCCGCCGGAAGGCCTGCGCTCTCGAAGTCGTATGTTCTTGACCGGACATAACGACGTGCGATGCATTGCCCATTAGCGGCAAAGAGACCAAAACGATACGGGGCGCCCTCTGAAGTTACGATCCGTACCGCACCATTCTTTCCCGTGAACAGATTGAATATCCGTCCACGTGCAGCTTCAATCGGTTGTATGTTATAAGCGACTTCCACCGCCGTATCTTTCCATTCGGAAGTGAGATCGGATCCGGTACGATCCTGCCACCCGGCCAGATCCACATACGTATGTGATGCCCCTCCATAGATATTCGGGCTTATATCGAATACCTTATCGTTGTCCGGATTACTGTAGGTATTGTTTTCCCCGGTGAATTCCTCATCGAGCCACCGTTCGAACTGGCCGTTTGGTCCATAGTTCCTCCAGTAAATCCCGGCGTCGGAACCATAGCAGCTTACCGCGCAGTTCTTCACAACCGTATTGTCGTTCCAGGCAATAGGAATGGTGTTTGTCCAGCGCTGATCGTCCAGATCATAGTCGCTCGCCGTGCAGGCCCAGCCTTTCTCGGCCGTGCAATCATCCGGGTCGGTACGGTCTCGCACATATATCTGAAAAGCGCAGCGAATGTTGCCTTCGAGTGTGCAACCGTCGATAGTCATGTTGTGTGCGGTGGACATGACAATGCCGTCTATATTGCGCGAAATGACAGCGTCCTTTATGTCTACCGGGCCTATACAGGTCTCGAACATCATTCCGTATCCGGCATTGTCGGAAAACTCACCGCCCTGGACGATGAGTTCCTTGCAGCCGTGATCCATCCGAAATCCGTTTTTGTCGTTCCCGGTGCACTGGAGATTAACAACCTTTGTGTAGTAGATGCCGAAGGGCTCGAATCCCATGCGTGTGTTGTTTCGGCACTCCACATTTTCGAAGAGACTGTAGCGTACGCACACGAAACAGCCCGTTGCGTCGCCTCCCGTGCCGTTACCGTTGAAGGTGCAGTTTCGGACGGTGAGGTAATCTACATGATGAAGTTCGGCGCCTTGTGACCCATTGCCGTCAAACCGACAATTCTCGATTAGCCAGTCATTTGAGCGCCGGGCGGGTGTGATGCTGAACGGATTCTTGGTCGTAGAAAAGCAATAGGCGCGAAATGGTTTCGATATGTCCGAAGGATATGGCGCATTCGTGAAGGTGATATCGCGAATGATAACATTGTCTTTCCGGTCTATCTTCAGTGCATAAAACGCGTCGTCACCCGGTTCGAGTACCGTCTTTCCGTCCGCCTGACCTTGAATACAGAGAACGGGAGAAATGGACGCCTCTTTCCACTCGGTCTTCGTGGCGTTTGGCGTGTGAGTTCCCGATGTCAACACAATCTCAGTGGAAAAACCTCCCGCAAGATAGTCATCCGAGTCGGCCAGATCCAGCGCCGCCTGAAGACTCATACCACCGGGCGATACTTCGATTGTTCTGTCGTACGAGGAAGGCTCCGCGGTACGGGAACCGTAATGCGGCTGCGGCGTCACCTCGGCCCGCAGAATACCGAAAAGCAGAATGCATGGCAGCAATGACCGAATGCAGCGGTGTGCGGGAAAATACCGTTGTTTCATGAAGCCCCTCTTTTCATCGTGTCCGCAAGTTCGAAACAGATGAAATTCTTCGCCCAGATAATGACTATCGTAAGCACCCGAGCACTTCATTTCTGCTGATCCGAACTGTGCATTGACTTTGTATTGCGAACACCCGCTTTACCAAGGGCAATTGCCTTCTTCCTGCGAAGATCATGGGTCAACATCCCATTGTTTGGTGTAAGACTATTTGCTCAGTCTTCACTTTTTCCAATAGGTCGTCGCATAGAACACGCTGTCGCGTCATTCCAAATGTAAATGCCATGCGCATATGAGCGCTGGCCCGTTCCAGGCATACCGAATCGGAATGCGGATCTACTGATTGCTCTGCCGTGCAAGTCGAATACTTGAGTTTCCGCGCCTACACGCATCGTCGGCATTCGCGGTGTATGATTCGCTCTTCTCATGTTCACCTTTGTTGCCGCCGGCTCCGAATCCCACAACTCGAAATCATCCCACCAGACCTTAACGCACTCCTTGTTTCCTTTGTCCGGATCGGTGACCACGTCGACGATCTCGCCATAGAGCTTGAAGAACCGCATGTTCTCCCATACATCGCCGGCATCGGAGGTGCGTGCCTTCTCGTCGATTATCCTTTCACCATCGACCGCAAGCCAGAACCGTCCGTTGGCTTCATCGCCGGTCTTCGCGTAGAACTCCATCGTGTGCCAGGTCTCGTACTCGACGGTCTTCCGGGTTCGATAGTGCGTCGGCCCATCGACTTTGTTTTTGCGGTACATTCCCCATTTCAGGACCGTGTCCCGCACAAGCCGTATCGATAGAGAGTAGCCGTCATCGTTGAGCGGGTTGATACTGAACAAGTCGCACCATATCCACCAATCCTGGTTGTTGACAACAGCCATGTCGCCGCCGAAGCGGACTCGCATCTTCACGTATACCTCACCGAAACGGCAGTTGTTCATTCGCGTCTGCACGCGGGTCCAGTACCCGTCGGCGTGTTTTTCCGCGTCGTACTGCCAGGTGTAGTACACCTTGTTGTCCGGATCATCCGGGTCCGAGTCGATATAGGCCCCGAGCATGGAAGGGTTGACCCCGTCGGTAGCGTCACAGTAGTTCATCTTATGGGTTCGGCCGTCTGCCTCCAGATCTTCCACCCAGTCGTAGCCCGTGGTCGAATCGTAGCCGCGGATATCCTTAGCCCGTTGTCCGGTCTCGTCCATGGTGGTGTATGTTCCGGCTTCGAACCCTGAAGCGAAGATCTTCCCGGCATGTGTGGGCGTATGCATGAAGCCTGCTATGACAGCAAGGGCAAGGGTCCATATCTTCAGGAGCGAAGGGTTCATTTTTGCAGGCATCGGCTACCAACCTTGTTTCTTGGAGAATTCTCGATTATGCCCAGGTGGGCATGCAACCGCCCTGGAAGTAATTGTTTCACCCGCCCCAAGGCTCGACGGCGGCTATGTGATTTCGACACGGAGCGCTGATGTCGGCATGCGTTACTTTCGACCGAGATGCCGGTACATCCCTCCTTCGGCAGACCTCATGATGTAAACCGCCCTGCCCAATCGCGAGTGATGCGATGTCCGGCAGGCTCCTTCCGCACACGGCAGCGCTCCTGTATGCACCGCCCTGCCCGCAAGGGAATACCATTGACCCTGTACGTCGCGATGCATGTGCGAGCCCTGGACCGCGGCCTGTTCCGGTAGGCCACGCGGCGCTTCGACCGCGGTTGTCGTCGGCTCCGAATCCCAGATTTCGATATCATCGAACCACACCTTCACGACCTCTTTGTTTCCCTTCTCCGGATCGGTTACCACATCGATCAGATTTCCGTATACCTTCAGGGGCTGTACCTTGTCCCAGACCGTCTCGCCGTCCGTGGTTTCCATGATCGTGTCGGCAACGGTGTGTCCGTCGACCGAAATACGAATATGACCGTTTTCGGCATTGCCGGCTTTGGCGTAGAATTCGAGTGTCTGCCAGGTATCGAATTCGACAACGAGGTCGCTCCCTATGCTGTTGGAGCCGATGTTGGGCGTCCTGACGTGGTATCCCCATACAAGTCTCTTGTCGGAGTCTCGCCGATGCAGCCTTACCGACAGGCTATGGCCGCTCCGATCTGGGGGACGTATCTCGATACCGAGCATTGCCCACACCCACCAGTCCTTGTCGTTCACCACCGCAACATCGCCGTCTATCCGAAACCGCACCCTATAGTAGATTTCACGGGCATTGTAGCCGGTATACTCCGCCTGCACGCGTGACCACCAATTGACATACTCGGCATCGTTCTGCCAGGTGCAGAACACCTTGTTGTTCGGGTTCTCGGGATCCTGCTCGATATGAGAGCCGAGCATTGATGGATTGGACTCGCCGTCCGATACATCGCAGTAATTCATGGAGAACTTGCGCCCGTCGGCTTCGAGATCATCTTCCCAGTCGAAGCCGGTGGTGGAGTCGTAGCCGCGGATATCTTTAGCCCGCTGCTCGGTCGCATCCATGGTTGTGTAGGTGCCCGATTCGAACCCTGACGCGAAGATCTTCTCAGCCTGCACAGCGGAATGCGGCACAACGGCCGCCACAACGGCCAGACGGAGCAGACGCACGCTTCGGCGCGAGAGCAACAGCCCCTTTCTTCTCGAAATCATCACACTCCTCCTTCTACGGACCTATGAATGCAGGTAACAACCCTATGGTCATATTGTATGGCACACCTGCTACTGGTAACCTTCGAAATGGCATCCCCGGCGAATATCGCCGGACTCATCGGTACTCCTCTTGCGGAAGGCAACGATTCCGGAGCTTACCCTTGGCGCCGTTTCACGATGTACACCCCCGAACCGGCCCGGCTCGCGCACCACCGCTCAACCCGGAGCATGCGACCGGTCCACAAGTACTGTTGCCTGCCACGGAAAACGGCGCCTTTTTGGGACAATATACTGCAATTTCTCGACAAAGGCATCGATTTGAAGGCGTTTTGCCGGTCTTTTTCTTCCCTCAGGTGAGAAAAGGCGGGAGCGATCAGAGATTTCACGCCGAAAAATCAGGCGGTGCCGTCGTCACCAAAATCTTTGTCACGTGAATGCAGCTGCTATTCCCCGGCTTTGCGACATCCTCGACCGGCGCTAAACAAGGCCAAGAATGAGGGAAACGACCGCTTCGAAATGCGAATTCTTTAAAGTTGGAACAACGGTATTACGCAGGTACGTTCCCGGAGGAAGCTTTTCCGGCCTGTCGGTTAAATACACCTCTTCAACGGCAACACCACCGCTTATTCCTTCAAGCAGCAGCGTATCGACTCCGGCACGAAGGTATATCGGTTCGGCGAATTTCTGCCACGCTGCATCGGATGACGGCACCAGAGGACAACGGACCCGTCGTGAACCGGCCGCCGCCAGGTTTTGTCCGCCGTGGCACTGTCGGCTCATGAAAAGCGAGCCACTCAGCTCCTGCCGTTTTGCTTTGACCCAGACCGTGTAGGGACGGGTATGCCTGGCGGTCACGATAAACTGCGCCAATGCGGGTTCGGTATTCCGGGGGGTGTCGTCGGGTTCGAACCGAACAAACGGCGTATCCAGAATGAGCCGCCCGTCTTCTCGGCTCATAGGGGCGACGACCAAATCCGCTTCGGACGCCCGGATACGTATTTCGTCAAACGGGACCGTCAAGGTCGGGTGGGGTTCGCGGTTCAAGATAGTCCTTCCACAGGGCTTTCTGCGAGCCCTCGAGTTCATAATACTGATCCCCGCTCCAGGTCTGGGAGCTTTCCTTCCATCCTTCCTTGCCCTTGAACAGCAGATTCATGGTTCCCACATAGCACCGTCGTTCAATATCCGCCATGCGATCGTCGTCGGGAAGCAAATCCAGGCTTTTGAGCATCGCCTGGTGGAGAATGTTCAGAGACCATCCCACTTTTGAATACGGCAGACTGGACCGCAGGCCGTCACGGTCACCTTGACAGAATTCAAACAGCATGTTCCGTTTGCCGTGGCGCGGGTTTTGTTTCTCGCTGATCAGGCGCCGTGTGCCACCGGGCGGAAGCATGATCCTCGTATCGTCAAAACGACCTGGTATTGCGTCGGTGACATTGTAGAAGAACATTCTATTGGCGAGCACCGCATACTGCCCGAAGACATCGTCGACGCGAACGCCGAAACGGGAGTAGGTGTTTCCGCGAATGCCCTTTCCTTCTCCTTCATCGGGCCACTTCCCGCCCTCATTCATGAGCTTTTTCAGGAGAGCGCATCGGTCCGGATCGTCTTTGGGCGCCCAGATGCTGAGCATCTTTTCCCAACCATACGCTCGAAACCGGTCCACCCAGGTATCATAATCAAACTCCCCAAAGATCCGATTGAGCCCTTCCGGATTCCCGTTTTCCGCCGCGATCATAGCGACGACATAGCCCTCGTGGTGATTGGGGCCGTGAAATTTATGATATCCTTTTCCGGCGATATCGACCAGAAAGTCATTATCGTCATCCATCGACCAGCATCCACCCGCGGCGATGGCTTTCATAAGCCAGTCGCAACGTTCCTGATAGCGCTATTCGGTGTCGTTTCCCAGGGCGTTCCAGAGAGCCGGGGTTCGTTTGACAATAGCGAGGGTGTGGGCCGGCCCGGGAATACGCCATCCTTCCCTGGCCCCTCCTCCGCGCGCCTCAGGCTCGGGGCTTGGACCGTCTCCTGCCGGTTCTCCCGCCGGAACATGACGAACATGTTCGATCAGCCGGTCTTTGACTTCCTCGTATCGGGAATGGTCGGAAAAGTCTCGCGCCGCGATCGCAAGAATGAGGAGCGTTCGGGATTGCCGTCCAAACAAGGCCGGACGGGTCGAATAGTCCAGTA
>CAZEMW010000118.1:4636-7931 GCA_964513105.1 uncultured Fibrobacterota bacterium | reverse complement strand
GACAACACATACCCCGACGGGGATAAGAGATTGGAAAGCGAGGTTCAGAACTGGATGTTGCTCTTTCATTACCAGGGAGAGCTGGATTCCTGAACATCCTTTTTCGGGTGCGCTGCCGGCTCTATTCCCTGATCCGCAGTCCGGGTGCCGGTGAAACCGGCGGGAGCGTGCGTCCACGAGTATCTTTCACCGGCAGGGAATGGGCTTTTCCGGTATTGTCTTTGTCGATAATCACGTGATGTCGTCCCGTGGCCTTCTCTGGTGAAACCTTCGATCTCGGCACCGAAGGGGCACTTGAAGAGGTTGAGACCGCGTGCTCCAGGCCGAAAGGCTGAAGCAGCAGTCGTGCACCACCCGGGCCTCGTATTTCGGCGCGTACGTAATTACCGAGAGTGTCTTCTTCGCTTAAGACCAGTTCATTTCCCGAATGGACTTCACCGCGTATGCCTATCCAACGGATGTCGGCATCAGTATTCGGTGCATATATGCGAATGGTGTCGGGATGCACGTAAATGGAATCGGGTATGATAAGGTTCTCAGCCGTACCCGACGGGTCATACCCCGCGAAGAATCGTCCTTCTTCCAGCGATTCCCGAACGCTTTCCAGCGTTGGTTGTGGGTCCGCAGTCAGAACAATCTGCCGATTTCTGCCTATGTGGTCTGCCTTGTGCATATCGTCGTTGGAGGTTGCCCATATCGGGCGGGCTGGCATCGTCCGAGACAGCACTTCATCCCAAAGGCGCCGATCTCCACTGTAGCGGTCTCCCTGATTGTAGACTTCCATGCTTATCAGCATGGGGTATCGCGTGTACAAATTTTCATACCAGGACGGTGAACGGTCATATCTGCCCGGATGGTTAATTTGAGCGAGTCCCCCCTTGCTCGATATGGAATCCAGAGTGACCTCAATGTTGCCTGATTCTCCTGCATAATCGCAGAAAAAACTGTTGACGTGGTCATGTCTAGATGGTTCGCAACCCGGAATTGCCACCACTCCCTCGTTGAGCGTGTCTCGATCCCAGGTGTTCCAGGGCCAGGTGTACTTGTTATGATCCGTGATTGATAGTGCGGCATATCCCAGCTCTTTGTAAGCATCAATCACCTTGGCGGGGCTTAATCTTCCATCGCTTTCCGTTGTGTGGGTATGAAGATTAACGGCGTGTCGATTCCAGGTGGGCCAATCTACGTCTCTATAGGGATTCGTGGTTACTTTTGAATGCTCGGTCGGCTCTTCGCAACCGACGGAAACAACAAGTACCGGAATTAGAAGAAAAAAGCTCGCGCCTTTCAGTGCCATAGCGTATTCACCTCCGTCTTTGGGTTACCTCGTCGGAAACATACCCTTTTTTCAGTCACGGCCGCAAGGATCGTACATAGTGCCTGTCCGAAATCTCCTGTTCATCGAGTCCCGAATTAACTTCGGGATTCGGGAAGATGGCCCCCCAGTGTGTGGCCGAAAACGGGCACCATCTTGATTAGAATCGGGACTCGGCGTCCGTTTTCGAGGGTTTTCGGACAGACTCTAGATATCCCGCAGGGGGGGGGATCAGGCGTCTCCGGGGCAATTCCGACTATCCGGCGACCGTATCTCTCTTGACGCACTACGTGGGGCTCTTCCTGTATGTTCTGGTTTGGAAAGACGATGTTATGCTACGGGAGCGATCCTACCGGTAGTCGCGCAAGGTGGTATTTTGGGAATTCGGAAAATGGCGGTTAATTCGGTAGCACCGGCTGAGAATAAAAACAAGGAAATTTGAGGATATGAAGAAAAACGGCTCCAATCGGAGCATCCGTGTTCGAGGGGCGCGTCAAAACAATCTCAAGAACCTTGATCTGGACCTTCCTCTCAACGAACTGATCGTAGTGACGGGAGTTTCAGGCTCGGGGAAATCCTCTCTGGCTTTCGACACGATATATTCCGAGGGGCAACGTCGGTATGTTGAGACGTTCTCGCCCTATGCAAGACAGTTTCTCGACCGAATGGACAAGCCGCAGACCGACAAAATCGAGGGCATTCCCCCGGCGATCGCCATCGAGCAAAACAACCCGGTTCGAACGTCCCGGTCTACGGTCGGAACGATGACCGAATTGAACGATCATCTTAAATTGCTGTTTGCCGGTGCCGCTCATCTCGAGTGCGAAAAATGCGGGGAAGTGGTGCGGCGAGACACACCGGAGAGCATCTATCAGAACCTCCGGAAACGTTTCTCTTCTCTGGAAGACAAGCAGCCCCGGACGACCATTGCCTTTCCAGTCACGATACCGGATAACTTCGATGAAGAGGAAGTCCTTGAGCGATTGACACAACAGGGCTATCATCGCGTGTATCGGCGAGAGGCCGCGCTGCTATATGTCGTTCAGGATCGCGTGCGCTTCAGCACCGGCAAGAAGGGCCGGATTGTGGAAGATCTGGAGACGGCACTCAAATTCGGGCAGGGGAAAGTATCCGTATTTGTGATTGAAGATACGGAGAAAGAGGTCGCGCTGCGTTTTTCGAACGATCTCCATTGCGCTCAGTGCGACATACACTATAAAGATCCAACTCCTAATTCCTTTTCGTTCAACTCTCCCGTAGGGGCTTGTGATACCTGTCGCGGTTTCGGACGAGTCATCGGTATCGATTATGACCTGGTGATTCCGGATCAAAGTAAGTCGCCGGCCGAGGGGGCTGTGAAGCCTTTCGAATCCTCGAGTTATGTCGAATGTAAAGACGATCTGCTTCGTTTCGGAAAACTGAGGGACATACCAATGGACGTTCCGTGGAAGGATATGTCCGAAGAGCATAAGAAATGGGTGCTTGAAGGAGAAGGGGAGTGGGAGGACCGCAAATGGTACGGCATTCGACGTTTCTTTGACTGGCTCGAGAAAAAGTCGTACAAAATGCACATCCGGGTACTTTTGTCGCGATACCGTTCATATCACGAGTGTCCGGCCTGCAAAGGAGCACGCCTGAAACCGACCTCTCTTTTGTGGCGAGTAGGGCCGGGGGCGGGATTGAACATACACGAGGTTATGGAACTGCCCATTATCGAGTGCCTCGACTGGTTCGAAAAACTGAAACTCCCCGCACCTCTGGATGAAGCCACCAAGCTGGTACTCGAGGAGATCCGCACCCGACTCGGCTATCTTGTTGAAGTCGGTCTAGGCTACCTGACCCTCGATCGACAGTCCCGGACACTGAGTGGTGGTGAAGTGCAGCGCATTAACCTCACAACGGCACTCGGGACATCGCTGGTCGGCGCCCTTTTTGTATTGGACGAACCCAGTATCGGCCTTCATTCGCGTGACATCACTC
>CAZEMW010000118.1:0-4626 GCA_964513105.1 uncultured Fibrobacterota bacterium | reverse complement strand
CAATCGGCTTATCGGAATTCTGCATCGGCTGCGGGATGCGGGGAATACGCTTCTGGTTGTCGAGCATGATCCCGAGGTCATTCGAGCGGCGGACAGGGTGATCGATATGGGGCCCGGACCGGGAGAGCACGGTGGAGAGATAGTGTTCAACGGGGCGATCCCCGCATTGCTACGGAGCCGCAAGTCGGTCACCGCCGAGTACCTTTCGGGCAGAAAAAAAGTGTACCTGCAGTCTGAGGATGCTTCTGATTCGTCCAGAGGCGAGGATGCCGGCAGTCTCGAGATTATTGGTGCCGCGGAACACAACCTGTGCGATGTCGATGTGGCCTTTCCCCTTGGAAAAATGGTGTGTGTCACGGGCGTGAGCGGTTCCGGCAAATCGACACTGGTGCAGGATGTGCTTTATCGTGCGCTGTGCAGAACTATGGGTAAACCGACCGAGCAGCCTGGAATCCATCGTCAAATAACGGTAAGCGAGGAACTTACCGACGTCGTTCTGGTGGACCAGTCACCCATTGGGAAAACCACCCGGTCGAATCCGGCAAGTTACGTTGGTGCCCTGGGGAAGATACGAGAGCTGTTGTCGTATGAACCTCTGGCCGAGAAAAGAAGGTACACCGCCGGGACGTTCAGCTTCAATTCGGGAAACGGTCGGTGCCCAACATGCTCCGGAAACGGATTCCAGCATGTGGAAATGCAGTTTCTGAGCGATGTGTACCTGCGATGTCCCGACTGTGACGGCACGCGGTTTCGAAAAGAAATTCTCGATGTAAAGCTGTTTCGCAGGGCATCTATCGCCGACATCCTCAATATGACGGTCACTGAGGCCTGTCACTTTTTCAGGTATGAACCAACAGTGCTTAGACAGCTTGAGCCGCTTCGAGCAGTGGGACTGGAGTACATGAAGCTTGGTCAACCGGTCCCGACTCTCAGTGGCGGTGAAGCCCAGCGTCTAAAACTGGCCGGACACCTTGTCGCCACAAAGAAGTCTCAACGGGGACACACCTTGTTCTTGTTCGACGAGCCCACCACCGGTCTGCATTTCAGTGATATCGCAACCCTTCTGGAAGCACTTCGAAAACTCGTTGGGCGGGGGAACTCAGTTATCCTTATCGAACATAATCTCGATGTGATTGCAGCTTCAGACTGGATCATAGATCTTGGTCCGGAAGGCGGAAGCGCAGGCGGGCGGTTGGTTGGAGCAGGAGAACCGTCGTTGTTTGCCGAAAAGAAAATTGGATACACCGGCAAAGCCCTGGCATCCTATATGAGTACCGGTAGTGTCGAGGCGGGAGTTGCCGAAAATTCCCCAACCTGGTCGGCTCGAAAACCGCAGAGCCGCTGTCGGGACATTCAGATCCACAATGCTCGTGAACATAACCTTCAGAATGTCGGCATTCGAATTCCGCGGGATAAGTTTACGGTTATTACCGGTATAAGTGGAAGCGGTAAGAGCACGGTAGCTTTCGACATCCTGTTTGCGGAAGGTCGGCGGCGATACCTTGAATCACTCAACGCCTACGCCCGCCAGTTCGTGCAACCTGCCGCGCGTCCTGAAGTCGACGCCATTTTCGGCATCCCTCCGACGGTGGCAATCGAGCAGCGGGTGAGCCGGGGAGGGCGAAAGAGCACGGTCTCGACGGTTACTGAAATCTATCATTTCCTCAGATTGCTATTTGTCAAACTCGGTGTCCAATTCTGTCCGGATTGTGACATACCGATCGAATCTCTTTCCCGGGAAGAGGTTTTCGCGGATATCCTGCGGGGGTACCGAAACAAGAAAATCACGATACTGGCACCTCGTGTAATCGGTCGTAAAGGATATTACACCGATTTGGCCGAGTGGGCATTGCTTAAAGGCTATACCGAGCTGCGGGTTGACGGGGAAATGGTTCCGACGTACGAATGGCCGCGGCTGGATCGTTATAAGGAGCATAATATTGAAATTCCGGTGGAAACCATTACGGTTTCTGCGTCACGGGAGCGGGAGATCCAATCCGCCATGGAACGTGCGCTGGATCTGGGAGAAGGGGTCCTGTATGTTTCTTCACGAGGACGGAAAGAGAAGGTCTACTCCACTCTTCGCGCCTGTCGGAGCTGTGGTCGGAGCTTCGAGGAACCTGATCCACGAATGTTCTCATATAACTCGAAACACGGCTGGTGCGATCGATGCTTTGGAACCGGTCTTCAGATGAAAGGGTTCGATGAAGAGCAAACCGGGGAGGAAGTGTGGTGGAATGCATGGTGGGACGGAGACGAAACCGTATGCCCGGCTTGCGAAGGGAAGCGACTTCGTCCCGAACCCCTGGCTATTCGATTTCGAGACCGCTCTATAGCCGACTATACCGCACTGTCGGTGAATCAGGCTCTGGAATTTTTTAAAGGACTCTCTCTGAAAGGACGAGAAAGGGAAATCGCGCGCGATATACGAGCGGAACTCATATCACGCCTGAGTTTCCTCGGTGAGGTCGGGTTGTCCTATCTGACTCTTGATCGAGCCGCTCCGACGCTGAGTGGGGGAGAGGCACAACGAATCCGGCTTGCCTCGCAACTTGGATCGAATCTGAGGGGCGTGTGCTATGTGCTTGACGAACCCACCATCGGCCTTCATTCTCGAGACAACCGCATGCTTCTCGAAACGCTGAAAAAACTCGAAAAGAAGGGGAACACGGTTGTCGTTGTTGAGCATGATGAAGACACTATTCGAAGTGCCGAATATGTAGTTGATTTAGGGCCCGGTGCGGGAAAGCTGGGAGGAAAGGTGTTGGCCCAGGGTACCCTGAAAAGCCTCCTGCGCAGTCGAAAATCGGTAACCGGCAAATTCCTTCGATCACCGCTGGAACACCCGATCGCTCCTCCCGGTGAACATTCTCTCTCTCCCGCCGGCGAACTCACTGTGCGGTCCGCCGACCTGCATAATTTGAAAAACATCGATGCCGCATTTCCTTTGAAACGTCTCATATGCGTTACGGGCGTAAGCGGCAGCGGTAAGAGCACGTTGGTCCGCAACATCCTGCATGACGGGCTTCGAGAGCGCCTGTCAAAGAAGAGGAAAAGGGTACGGACCAGGAATACGGCGACCGGGTATCAGGGGATAGACGGCTATGAAGCGATAGGGCGAGTGCTTGAAGTCGATCAAACACCGATCGGACGCACGCCGCGTTCCTGTCCTGCAACGTATGTGGGGTTCTGGGATAATGTTCGGAAATTGTTCGCACAAACCGCCGAAGCCGCCATTCGAGGGTACACACCAAGCCGGTTTTCTTTCAACGTTCGCGGCGGCCGATGTGATTCGTGTGAAGGACAGGGAGTGAAGCGAATAGAAATGAGTTTTCTCCCGGATGTTCCCGTAACGTGCGAAGAGTGCGGTGGGAAGCGGTTTAACGATGAGACCCTTTCCGTCCGGTTCAAAGGGAAAAACATTGGAGACGTGCTTGAGATGAGTGTTGACGAAGCTCTGGCGTTTTTTGAGGCTCATCCTCCGATTCACCATTCTCTGGCCCTTTTGCAGGATGTTGGGCTTGGGTATCTGACCTTGGGGCAGCAGAGCCCGACCTTAAGCGGTGGTGAGGCGCAGCGAATCAAGCTGGTGACGGAACTCGCCAAAGCGGGCTCGGGGCGAGTCGGCCGCCGCACGGGCAAAAAGGAGGTCAATACACTTTACGTACTGGATGAGCCGACAATCGGCTTGCATATGGCCGACGTTGAAAAACTAATCCTCGTTCTTCGGCGCCTGGTCGATGCCGGCAATACAGTCGTGGTGATCGAGCATAATCTCGATATCGTGGCCGAGGCCGACTGGATATTGGATCTGGGGCCCGAAGGGGGGGACGGCGGAGGAGAAATTGTAGCACAAGGAACGCCGGATGAACTCCTGAATGCGCATGAAACATCTCACACGGCAAGGTTTTTGCGAGAATTCCTCAGCCGGCGAAAGGCAGGGTAGGATCGTTTTGAGGGAAATACGACTGGGAAAAACGAACATTCGGACATCGCGGTTGGGGATTGGATCGGGAACGGCGGATCACCTGGGACGATGTACTCAGGCCATGATGTCTCTGGGAACGTTTTCCGATCTTCTGGTATATGCCTGCGAAAAAGGAATCACTCTGTGGGATACTGCGTTACTGTATAACACCCACCGGCATATTCGCCACGCACTTACGCAAGTGTCGCGTCGTAGAATTACGCTTGTGTCCAAAATTCCAAGCATTGGAGAAAAACCTGCCTATGCGGACGTTTCACGAGCGCTGGAAGAACTTGGCGTGGACTATCTGGATGTCTGTTTGCTGCATGGAGTTCGTAACGAACGTGATTTCAGGAGCCGTGAAGGTGCTTTGAAAGCCCTGATTGCAATGAAAAAGTGTGGGATGATTCGTTCGGTTGGTTTGTCGGCTCACGGCATTGAAGCGTTGGAAGCGGCACGCGAGAGTTCGGAAATCGAAGTTGTCTGGGCTCGTGTGAATTATGCGGGATATCACATGGATACCAGGCGGCTGGGGGTATATGATTCGTTGGCCGCATTTGCCTTTCTCAAGAAAATGGTAAAGCTGCTGCCTCGCGGCATAATCGCGCCATTGATTCATGGAAAGCCAACCCCGGTGTCGGAAGCCGATCGCACTGAAG
>CAZEMW010000117.1:0-7970 GCA_964513105.1 uncultured Fibrobacterota bacterium | reverse complement strand
CGAGCCGTGGTGGATACCCTTCGCGTCTACAACCCAAAGATCTCGGTTCTTGTGGCTCTGATAATTCCGTCGAGTCACTACAACGGGTGGAGAGTCCCCCACCTCAACAGGATGCTTGGTGATTCCATACCGGTCATGGATACACCGGAGTCACGTGTTATTGTCGTTGACCAGTATGCGGGGTTCTCAGCTCAAACGGATTGTCACGATGGAACACACCCTAACGAGTCGGGGCGTTCAAAAATGGCTGAAAAGTGGTTTCGAGGAATTATCTATCTGGAGACGGGAAACCACATCCCCTGGGCAAATGCCGGCAACGATACCACGGTGATTGAAAACAGCGTGGTCCACCTTGATGGAACTCTCAGTTACGATCCCGACGGCGACCCGCTTACATATTCGTGGACCCAACTTGAGGGGCCGGCAATTGCGACGAACTCGCTTGATCCCGGCAAAGAATCCTTCATCGCGCCTTCGGTTATTGCAGAAAAAATACTTCGTTTTCAACTTACAGTTTCCGATGCCGATCGTGTAGAGTACGACACCGTAACAATAACCGTTTCGGGGGTTCCCGATACCGGAGACTTCAAATCGGGAGTGCATGTATCCTCCGAAAATGATTCCTTACGATATCGTCTTTTTGTTTCGGACCTGCCTCCCGGCCAAACCGACCTCCCGCTCCTTGTATACCTGCACGATGCCGATTTGCGGGGATCCGACAACAGCCTGCAGCTTCAGAGTCCCACGATAGCTCATTTGCTTGATTCCTCCATCGTTCGCTCGCACCCGGCCGTACTCCTTGCGCCGCAGTGTCCGGAGCTGCATCGATGGGCCGAGACGTGTGATCCGCCGGCCGATTGTTTCTCGATTGAGTCTTTCAATCTCCAACCCGAAACCTCGATCATGGGGGCATTGTCACAGGTCGTGAATGGGCTGATCGACTCCCTTCCTGTCGATACGAGTCGACTTTATTTCGTCGGAGAAGGAATGGGGGCATTCGGAGTGTGGGACTACGGGGCGAGGAATCCCGGCAGAGTTGCCGCATTCGTGCCGATCGCCGGAGCCGGGGATACATCGGAACCACGACTATATGCAGACGGAGCAGCCTGGATGTTCCACGGTGGGCTCGACGCCGTTACGCCGACGGCAGGTAGCGAGAAAATGGATTCGGTGCTCGGGTATTGGCGAATACCTTCAAAGTTACATATTTTCCCCGATTCCGCCCACGAAGTCGAGGCTGCGGTGTGGGAGGATTCTTTGGTGACGGAATGGCTTTTCGGCAGACGGCTTGGGCCAAATGTTTTTCCGTTTGCGGTTGATGACTCCATTGTGCTGGATGAAGACGATACGGTTCTTGTCGCCCCGGTCTCCAACGATCGGGACGCAAATTCGGATTCTCTGCATTGTACGGTAATCAAAGACCCGTCTCACGGTCTGATCGGTGATCGCGATTCCTCCGATCCTCTGATGTACGTGCCTGAACCAGACTACTTCGGAACCGATACGGTTACCTACGTGGTATCCGACGGGCGAGGAGGCATCGATACCGGGGAGATTTACCTGGTGGTCGAGTCTGCTCCCGACCCGCCCGTGTTCACGTATCCATCCGAGGATGAAACAATTTACATTCTCGAGAATACTGTTTGGCACGACACCCTGAGAGCCGTCGATCCGGACGGTGATACTATGAAATACAGCTCCGTCACCGTGCCCGACGGTTTTGTACTGGACTCGCTTTCGGGGGTGGTCGGGTTCGACCCGAGCGAGGCGGATACGAGTATTAATCGGATTACCATACGGGTCTCGGACGGAGTCGCCGAAGACACCCTTTCCTTCGTGATCAGAATAGAAAACGTAGACGAACCGCCCTGCATCGACTCGGTCCGGTACTCGCGAGATACCGTATCGGAAGGGGATACGCTCAGGTTTGGTGTTTCGGCCCGTGATCCGGATGAAGGCGATACATTGCAGTATGTATGGGTTCTCTCCGACGGCGATACGATCGGGCGGTCCGATACCGGCACGTATGTCTTACCCTATGCAAGCCCCCGTCGGGATACCCTGACCGTCATTGTCGACGACGGAATTTTCCAGGATCAGCTTTCTTTCCCACTGTTCATCAGGAATGCATCAATCCCTCCGACCATCGTCATGCCGGAGAGCCTTGCCCTGACAGCCGACTCTCTTATTCGCTGGCAATGGCGTGACGGGTTCGTTGATCCTGATCTGGACACCGGATCCATACGCTACCGGGTAGAATTCTGTCGTGATGCGGAATGTGCCGCACACCTGATCATGTACGATTCACTCGTAGCGCAGTTTGTTGGTTTGTCCGTAGTGGATACGGTGGATTCACTGGGACGAGACACTTTGTGGGTGCGGGTGGCCGCCCGGGATGCGGCGGGATATGAGGGGAAGTTCTCTCAGACCACACCGTTTCTGTTCATTCCAACCCATACGGCCATAATCCCACGATTCAGACATCCGCTACCGAAAACCTTTGGCCTTGCACCAATCACGCCCAGCCCGTCTCTATTTCCGGTGCGTATACGGTTTGCGGTACCTGCGGGCGGTTCGGGAATCGGGGGAAAAAAACAGGTACGTATAGAAATGTTTGACGTTTCAGGCAGGCTTGTGCGAACTCTTGTCGATAAACACGTACCTGCGGGATATCACACTGTTTATCTTGATAGAGTCGCGGGGAATAATGGGGCGGGCCGATTTTTGATTCGCATGAAGGCCTCAGGTTTCTCGATTTCTCGTCCTCTGATAATACTGAAATAATTTCGATGATTGCCGAAAACTTATGTATATTAGAGTTTGGTTTGGTTACCACCTGAATAGTGTTCGGGTGGTGTTTGTTATCAAAGGCCACCGATAATTGGGCCGTAATGCTGCCGGTGAATTGCTTATGCGGCGCATCTTAGTTTGAAATAGAAAACAGAGTTATTCGTTGCAGCGCAACGAACACGGGTCGAGGATTTCGGCGTTTTCAAACGTATTTTCTGAATATCCGTTCGATCGTAGTACATTTCCGGGTTACCGTAGTCGTGATCTCGAATCCCTGAGGGCTTCGGGTGACAGGGTATCGGTTTGCCCCGCGAACGAACGACATGCCTCCTTCCGTGTTCGGAGTCTCCAACCACGAAAAGTCGAATGCTTGGATTACCGATTGGGCGTTGTTTAGACTCTGTCTGACGAATCCTCGCCATTGTGGCGGCGAATCTGTCGTTCAGAGAAAACTCTGTTCGGTGGCCGAGCAAAGTGCCGGACCTGATTTTCCGGCTATGCTGCTTAACTGGTGTCTGTCCGAAAGCCCTCGAAAACGGACGCCGAGTCCCGATTTCAATCGGGAAGTTGCCCGTTTTCGGCCTGCAACGGAGGGTTCATTTTCCCGAAGTTAACTCGGGACTCGATGAACGGGAGTTTTCGGACAGGCACTAACTAAGGGTTTATCGTAGAAGAGCGTTGGTAATGAACTCGTGATGAAGGCTCGTGGTTTGTTCGGTGGCGGAAAGGACACCGTTTCTCCCCGTGCTGTAATCGCTTTCATGAATACCTGAATTCCGAGTCTCCACAAGGAGGTACGGGTTTGGGACAAACAGTCTGCACTTGGCAGGCCTGGAACATCTTTTTACTGTAATGCCACTCACCGTTTTGTTTCTTCCGGCGGAAGAGGAGTCGTTTCCTGTCCACCGGTTGGGAGCTGCGGTACGGTGGACGAAGTCCATTTCAAGACCTATTAAGGAGTTGTACCGTGAATGACTTGAAACTGGCCCACGAGCTGCGGAAACGCAAGAAGTATGATGAAGCACTTGCTATCTGCGAACGTGTTTGGAAGACTGAGCAGGAAACGGCTGTCGCCGCGGCGACGGTGAACTGTCTGAGAAATCTTGGACGTCTCGATGAAGCCGAGGAATTTCTCGATGAAGC
The DNA here is from genome assembly GCA_964513105.1 of uncultured Fibrobacterota bacterium. Lineage (GTDB taxonomy): Bacteria > Fibrobacterota > Chitinivibrionia > Chitinivibrionales > CAYFVL01 > CAYFVL01. The sequence continues at coordinate 4,037 of CAZEMW010000117.1, read as the reverse complement.
TCAGAAAATCTGTCCTCCTTCCACCTGGCTGGACTCGGAGCGAGCGTGGACCATTTATGCGAAGTACATCAAGCCGTACGACGTTGGTGATAAACGAGAGTTTGTGGAGAAAGCAAACCGGCTGTTCGAGCTGACAAACGACTTTCTACCGCGAAAGATCACCGCGTTCAAGGTTACCGACATCCTTGCCAAAGGCGCGGATGCGAATTGGCGGGAAGTTCGTAAATGGCTCGAATCGATAAAGCACGTGGAGCGGGAATCCCCGGCGCCCGATCCCGGCCGACGAATGTCGGATAAGAAAAAATGGTATTTCAAATACACCCGGGCACTCGAAAAGCTGGGAGAATTTGATCGTTGTCGACGATACTGTATTCGGGCGCGCAAGATGTTCAAAAAGGATTTCTATTTCCGGCATCGTGCGGCACGTTGTGCGGGCGCTTTGAAAGACTATGACCATGCGTACGCTGAATACGATGCGCTGCTCAATCGGTACGACGACTGGTTTCTGTATTACGATATCGCAAAGCTCCGAGTTGAAACGGAGAACATGCATGTGGCCGAAAATCTCGTGATAGAAGCTATTCTGCGGTGTCGAATAACCGATCTGAAAATCAGTACCTATCTGTTCTGGGCCAAACTGCTTGAGGCCAACGATGCGGAATTGGCATGGGTACCTATTAATTTCTACGTGAAATACCGTGAGAGTCGCGGTTGGCCGATCAGTGAAGAGGCTCGACGAATTCTGAATGATCATCCCGTTCCCGAATCCGAAGGCGATCTCGATCTCAACGATTTGGAAGACAAAGTAGGTCAGCTACTACATATTCGTCGCAAGGAATACATCCCGAGAGCATGCGGAATGATCAAGAACCTCCGTGAAAAATACGGCTTTATTCGGGGAGCCGACGGTCTTGATTATTTCTTCAGCCGTACCGCCGTCAGGGGTGAACCCCAGGTGGGGATGCAGGTCGTATTTCGGATTAGAAAGGGATACGACAAGAAGAAGAAAAAGGAATCCCTGGTGGCGCACGACGTCATGGGAATGTAGTTCGGCTTCTCTGTCGAATTCCTGAAGGTTAAAGGCGTACTTCTCTCCGGAAGTACGCCTTTGTTTTCAAACTCGCAATGCCGGGAGCAGCACATGTTCAGAATGTCGATAGGTCAGGATTCCCACCGGTTTGAACCCTCCGACTCACCAAAGCCGCTTGTTCTCGGGGGTGTATGCATTTCAGACCACCGGGGGCTTAAGGGAAACAGCGACGCCGACGTGGTATTGCATGCAATTACCAACGCGGTCTCCGGAATCAGTGGAGAGAATATTCTTGGCGCGGTCAGTGATGAGATGTGTCTGAAACAGGGCATAACCGACAGCCGGGCCTACCTCAAGCGCGCTCTGGAAACTCTGGGTGAACGGAAACTGGTTCATGTCTCCGTGTCGGTGGAGGCCAAACGCCCAAAACTCGCTTCTCATGTACCGGCAATCCGTAAAAAACTGGCCGAATTGCTTGATCTGCCGATCGATTGCGTCGGGTTTACTGCGACAACCGGAGAAGGACTCACCGCATTTGGTCGGGGGGAAGGTATTCAGGCGTTCGTTGTCTTGACGGCAATGGATCAGGGGTAGCTGTCGGCAAGGGGTGTCTCTTGCCCTGATGGGTACCTCATGTCAACGTCGAAGATTGCGGCTCTTGTCTGAAATCTCTTCACGCCAGATTCGCTCCGCCTGATCGAACCAGAAATGAGGACTATTCAGAAGAGGCATGCTTACCGATTCGGGCATGTGGTACATCAGTTCCTGAAACTCGCGAAAGGCGTGGGCGGATTCTTTCGGTTTGTCCAGGTTCATTCCGGCCACCATTACAATGAAAAGACCCATGGCCCGCTGAGAAGTCGTAAGATCATTCGAAAGAAGAGCCTGGGTAAACCAGGTGCGGCAGGTACTGATCAGCGGCTCATTCATTGCCTTTTCCGCGAAACGAATCTGCATATAAGACAGAAAGCCGACAGCAAACGGATGCATCGGTGTTTTTTCTTCGTCTCGCGTCCTGGCACATTGCTCTACAAGCTGATAAATGTGAAAACACGCCCATTTGCTCCGCAGCGCCAGATAGGGGGTTTCGTCGAAATCATCACCATGCCCCAGCAGTTGTCTGCGGCCCTTTATGGACTTGGTCAGTCGATCGATTCGTCGCGGAGAAACGGAAGACTCCGAGAGTTCCATTCCCTGGTCATGGAGAAGAAATTCATCAAAGTCGAGACTTGCCATCCCGCACTCAAGGCACACGGCGGGAGCATGCTCATAGACATCCAACGGCTCGTCCGATTCGTTCCCGAAAGCGGTAGGATACGGATCGTCGGCGACCCACTGCCAGGTGTAGAGTTCGGGGTCGACAATATAGGCTGAAACCGAATCCGATCCGCAGATCGGGCAGAGCAATGGTACCGGCCGAAGTATGCCTTCATCCGACGAATACGGTTCAAATTTGCTGAACGGTTCCCTCGCGAACTCCTTTTCGAGCGGCTCGAGCGTGGAAACCGACTCGATAACCGAATTCAGTTTGGTTTTCGAAAGGACGTCGGCGACTGTCGCAGGGACATCCGCCAGACGAAGTTTCGCCCCCCAGGACTCGACTTTTTTGTTGAGGTTCACCAGCATCCTGAGCCCGGTCGAATCGATGCTTGAAACTCCGGACAAATCCAGTACCTTGTCCCGTTCCGGCAGATTCGAAACCTGTTCGGATATCATTGCCGTACCACGTCCAAGGCTCCCTATGGTAAGTGCTCCGGACAGGGCCAGAAGATCATATCGGGAAAAGGTATATATTTGAGATTTCATCTAAGACGACCATTTAAACCGCAGAAAAAGCATAGGCTTCCGGGGAGATCGCGGAAGGTTGTAACGTAATAGTACCATGGAATTTAGGTACCGTCAACAGTCCACGCAAATCCCAAATGGCTTGCTTTTTTCCATTTTCATTCGCAAAAACCGTATTTTACTACGCATACAATGTAACTCGAAACCCATTCCCATCCGGGGGGAGGACTCTTGTGCCCGAACAGCTAAGCAGAATACTTATCGGCGGAATGCGTTTTCCGGATCGTGCCCAGGCGGTGGCTACGGTTCGGAAGGCTATCGATGCCGGGTTTAACTATATCGACAGTTCACCGTGTTACTGTTTCAAAAACGAAGAGGAGAATTCCGAACGGTGGATCGGCGAAGCGATCAACCATCCCGAGTACCGGGATCGGGCCATAATTTCGGCGAAGTGCTCACCGGGAAATGGTGGGTGGCAGCTTGGAGAGTTTGACGGTCAAAAAGGGTTTGGCGTGCGTGCCGAAGAGGAGCTTCGGCAGGTGTTCGATCAGTCGAGAGAGCGTATCGGTGTCGAGCGGTTCGACTATTACCATCTATGGACCGTGCATACCATGGAGCAGCTCGAAGAAGCGCTGAAACCGGGAGGATGGTACGACGGTGTTCGCACGCGGAGTGATTCGTGGGACCGGCTGGGAGTTACGACGCACGCCAATTCGGCGACTGCAGTCGAGTTTTTGAAAACGGGGAAATTTCAGATTATTACAATACCATTCAATGTGGTGAATACGGTTCGGCGGGATGTCGTTGAGTACTGTCAAAAAAACGGCGTAACCGTAATTGCAATGAACCCGCTGGCGGGCGGATTTCTCGCTGCCCACGAGCGGCTCAAAGAATTGGCGCTTCGGTATCTTCTCTCCATTCCCGGCGTGCACCCGCTGATCGGTTTCAGCTCTCCCGAAGAGGTGGATTACGCCAAGTGGGTTCTGGATACTCAAAACGATAAAGCACGGGATCCCGAACAGATACTCGGTGAAGTAGCGTCACTGATCAATGCCGACGAGCCTCGGTGCACGGCGTGCGGGTACTGTCAGCCCTGTCCCGAAGGAATCACGGTGGGGGCGGCTTTGTCCTATTACAATGTATACAAATACATGGGAATGCCCGAGGCAAAGGAAGCATTCAACAAAAAACAGTGGGAAGACGGGTTACGGCTGGATAAGTG
>CAZEMW010000116.1:0-7991 GCA_964513105.1 uncultured Fibrobacterota bacterium | reverse complement strand
CTTAGAATGACACAGTACAAGAATCTTCTGTCCGAAGGTCGGATAGGATCTCTCTCGGTGAAGAACAGAGTTATTATGCCGCCGATGGGCACGGTACTGGCCGGGCCGGACGGTGAGATTAACGACGACGTCATAGCCTACTATTCGGAACGCGCCGCCGGAGGAACGGGGCTGATTATCACCGAGGTGGTGTGCGTAGAAAATGAACTCGGGAAAGCTACCGGGACGCAGATCAGGATTGATAAAGATGTATTCATTCCGGGACTGAGCAGACTTGCCGATTCGGTCAAGAAATATGGTGCCCGGATTTTTGTACAACTGCACCACGCCGGAAACCAGTCCAACTCTTCATTTACGGGCGGTAAACAGATTGTTGCCCCGAGCCCGGTAACCAACGCCGCGATTGGTGAAGAGCCTCGAGAGCTGTCGACGGCGGAGGTGGAAGACCTGGTCGGGCGATTTGTTTCGGCTGCGGTACGAGCCAAAATGGCGGGGATCGATGGTGTTGAGCTGCATGGGGCGCACGGTTATCTCATCAACGAATTTCTCAGCCCGCACACCAACCGTCGTTCCGACCAGTACGGCGGATCCTTTGAAAATCGCATGCGATTCGCGGTCGAGATCATTGAGGGAATAAAAAAGAGTTGCGGAGCCGAATTTCCAGTATGCGTGCGCTTCAGTGCCGACGAGTTCACCGGAAAGGGCATCGACCTGGAGGAAGGGAAAAGAATTGCAAAGGCCCTCGAGGCCGCGGGCGCGGATGCCCTGGACGTAAGCTGTGGCACCTATGAGAGCATGCCGGTGATTATCGAACCCATCATGTACAAAGAAGGCTGGAGAACCTATCTTGCCAAAGCCGTCAAAGAGGTCGTCTCGATTCCGGTAATCGGGGTGGGGGCCATAAAGAGACCGGTCACGGCTGAGAAAATCCTTGAAAGTAGAGATGCCGATTTTATTGCCGTAGGACGAGGGCTTCTCAGTGATCCTGAGTGGGTTAACAAGGCTGTCGAGGGGCGTGAGGATGAGATTGTGCCCTGCATAGGGTGTATGCATTGCATAAACAAGATTTTTTCTCTCAACAGAATTCAGTGTGCGGTGAATGCCCGAGCCGGAAGAGAGCGGGAATTCCAGGGATTCACTCGAGACGGCGATAACCGAAGCGTTGCCGTGATCGGTGCGGGACCGGCCGGTCTGGAGGCCGCGCGTGTGCTGGCAATGCGCGGATTCGAGCCGACGGTGTATGAGAGCAGAGAAGAGCCCGGCGGTGAACTCGTTCCGGGTTGCCGCCCTCCGGATAAGGAGCCCATTGAGTGGTATCGCAACTCACTCATCCGTAATGCGGAGAAACAGGGAATTCGTATCAAGACCGGAACACACGCGGAGCCGCATGCCGTATCCGCGGAGGAACCGTATGCCGTCTTCGTGGCGATCGGAGGAAAACAGAAAACCCTCTCAAACATACCGGGACTGGAGGAGGAAATCGTAGTCTCCGCTCTGGATGTTCTGAGAACCCCCGAAATAATTCAAAGCGGCGAAAAGGTTGTTGTGATAGGTGGGGGAATGACCGGGTGTGAAACGGCGGAACTGATCAGCTCGAAGGGGGCCTCCGTCCAGATTGTGGAAATGCTGCCGGAGGTGGCCACCGAAGCTGATTCCATTACGCGTGTCGGTTTGCTCGATCGGCTGAGCAGCGATCCCTCAATCGAAATTCTGACCGGATTCAAACTTGCATCGATCCGCAACGGCACGGTTACGGTGGAACAGACAAAAGGCGGCGAGCCTGGGCAACTCTCTGCAGACAAAGTGGTGTTGTCTCAGGGACTCGAAACGGACGCCGAGGAGGTCTCTCGGTGGAAAGAATCCTTCGAAAGAGTGACCGTCCTTGGGGATGCCGTATCTCCGTCGAATGTCGCCTTTGCGGTTCGAACCGGCTTCGATGCAGCCTATGTGCTCCGATGACCGCTCGGGGCATCAGAGTCCACAAGGTCATAAAAGCACTGCGAACGGGGCGGAACCGGTTTCCGCCCCGTTCGGCATATCGACCATGAGATTTAGCTATTTTCCGCGAGAGAACTGCTCAGTTTAGGTAGTAACTGTCCGAAAACCCTCGAAAACGGACGCCGAGTCCCGATAACACATCGGGAAGGTGCCCGTTTTCGGCCGGAAACGGGGGGTTCATCTTCCCGAAGTTAATTCGGGACTCGATGAACGAGAGTTTTCGAACAGACAGTAATTATCTTTTCATGACCCGAAATCCTCAGATAGAACAAGAAACAGGGAGTAAGCCGGTGATAGATCTCACTCGTGGCGAAGCCGAAGCGCAGATTACCGAGGCGATCATCAAATTTGAGCGCGAGTACATGGGGCGAGGCCCTGAAAAATCCAGAACGTTCATAATGGAAGACAACGTCTTCGTGCGCTTGCGAGGCGTTCTGACCCCGGCTGAGAAGCAACTGGCGACCACCGACGACTCTCTGACCGGGCGAAAACTGATAAAAGAGGTCCGCAAGGAGCTTATTGAGAAAGCCCGATTCCTGCTGGAGACAATTATCTACGACATACTGAAAATTAAAGTACAATCACTTCATACGGACATCAGCTCCGTCACGGGAGAACGAGTTATCATTTTCACGCTGGAACAAACCCCGAAATTCAAAAACGACGAATAACCAAGCCCTAAGCCGGCATAGCCGGAAGATCAAAGATCGAAAATCAGACTTCGGCGCCGCTCAGTCACCAAAGATCAAACAGATAATTCCTTTGATGTCTGACAAATAATACGCTAAAAAAAAGCCGGTACTGAGCTTGCCGAAGTGTGGATTTGTCAGACAAAGAATCTAACTACAGGCGTCGGATTTGACTTAGGGTGGTAACGTGATCTATCTTAAGGAGCTATTTCTGATTGGAAATAGACCGGTGGCGAAATACGTCGTGAGTGCATTGCATTTCCAGACGGGCGTTGGTGCGAAACATAATTCTACACCGGCGGCCTTTTTTTTGCGCTCCAGTCGGCAAAACAGGGCATCAGGTACGTAATGAAATACCTCGCCCAACACCGGGCAGTCGGCTTCCTGAAACCGGCTACACTTCGCTTCACCCCTACCCGGGTTTTACAGCCAACTCAGTTATTCTGCGTAAGCTGCTGTACGATCTCCCGCCGTCTTGAAAAGGTGGGACGGGATATCGCACCGGGGGGATTCTGCGCGAATGTGGGACCGTTTTGTACAGCATCTCACGCTTTTTTTGTCCATAACTGCGAAACGCAGGTAATCCGGGTGATCTCCGCGAGAGTGATCACCGAGTATAAAACGTCAACGAGCGCTATGCCGGGCAGTCTCATTTCGAAAGAATATGGAAAACGCCTCCTCCGGATACGGCCGACAATCACCGTCTCAGTACGACGGAGGTTTTCGGCCATTTTTGTGACCGTCGTACCCGCACATCACAGAAACTGAATCATGTGGAACAGAGAGCCTGAAAACGAAAGATGCATTATAGAAAGGACCCACAATGAAAGAATCCGTTTTTCCCGACCAGGTTGCGGTGCCGCAGCACATCAGCGACATGCTTCGGGCGGCAAAATCGTGTAGAATACTCGGCAGCCGGGCCGAACTGTTGGCAAATGCAGCAGGAGACAAATCGGAGAAGAATTTTAGAGTCGAGTATGAGGTCAATGGTAAGATGGTCTGTGAGGCCACGGTAGATCGGTGTAGAAACGGTTTCTCCGTCAATTACCCCGATTCATATATGCGTCGAAGAGACCCGAACTGCATGCTCATCGGCGACGACAAACCAACCGACAAAGTACGGTTTTCCGATACGCAGGGAGAGAAGTTCGACGACCTTCGCAAGGAGACTTTTGAGTGGTTGAAAGAACAGGATCTGGTGGTGACCGCGTATACGCTGGGGGCATTCACCAGCGGTGAAGGCTACGGTGGACTGCTGGTCGCACCGGCGAATGCCGGCTTCTTCACCGCCGGTCTCGCCGACCTCCAGGGCATCGTTGATCTGGACAGAATTACCGATCCGTTTGTAGTGCATACGGTCATTTTTCTGGCTCCGCCATTCCGGCATACGCACTTTGACGGAAAGCAGATAGTCGTACACAATCGGCTGGACGATCTATACGAGATCTTCTCGTATAACCTCTACCCCGGCCCGAGTGCAAAAAAAGGTATCTACGGGGCACTTCTGTCGATCGGAGAAGCGGAAAACTGGCTTACGCTTCATGCATCGACCGTCCAGGTAGTCACACCCTACGACAACGTCACCACGATCATGCATGAAGGTGCCAGTGGAAGCGGAAAGAGTGAAATGCTTGAGTACGTTCATCGCGAAGAGGACGGACGCCTCTGTCTGGGCAAGAATGTCGAGAGCGGCGACTGCCGGTATCTCACTCTCGCGCGGGGCTGCGTGCTGAACCCGGTTACCGACGATATGGCGATGTGCCATAAGGATACTCAGAACGACAACGGATATGTCGTTGCCTGTGATGCCGAGCAGGCGTGGTTTGTGCGACTTAACCACATTACTCACTACGGAACCGATCCCAATATTGAGCAGATCACCGTTCATCCCAAAGAGCCGCTGATTTTCCTCAACCTTGACGGAGCCCCGGATGCGACCTGTCTGATCTGGGAACACAAGGAAGACTCACCGGGCGTACCGTGTCCGAACCCTCGGGTGATTCTTCCCCGCCACCTCGTCCCGGGGACGGTGGAAGGCACGGTTGAAGTGCAACTGCGTAACTTCGGGATACGAACACCGGCCTGTACGCTCGAAAAACCGAGCTACGGAATTGTCGGGTTCCTGCATTTTCTGCCGCCTGCTCTGGCCTGGTTGTGGCGTCTGGTATCACCGCGCGGACATGCCAACCCAAGCATTACGGAAGCGGGCATGTTGACCAGTGAAGGTGTTGGTTCCTACTGGCCGTTTGCTTCGGGAAGATACATAGATCACGCCAACCTGCTTCTGGATCAGATTGCCGCGACTCCGCGGACGCGCTACTCTCTTACTCCCAACCAGCACGTCGGGGCCTGGGAGGTGAGCTTCATGCCGCAGTGGGTATCACGGGAGTATCTGGCACGCCGCGGGATGGCTCCGTTCCGAAAGGATCAACTGATTCCTTCCCGCTGTGCACTTCTCGGCTACACGCTGAAATCGATGCATGTTGAAGGAAGTATCATTCCTCATGATTTCCTTCGCGTCGATGAGCAGCCGGAGGTAGGCACGGAAGGGTATGACCGAGGTGCGGAGATACTCCGCAACTACTTCAAGAAAGAGCTCTCGCAATACCTTATGAACGGCTTATCCGCACAGGGGAAAGCCATTATCCAGTGCTGCATGGACGACGGCAACCATGCGGATTACGAGAAGCTGGTCGAGGTATAATCGGAACTGCAGTGAAGGGGTCCGGAATACACGGACGGATCTGCGCTCATTCGCCATTCCCCTTCTCTCGAACACGGGATAAGGGGATTTTTTTTTGAAGCTGTTCGACTGATCTTTGCGGGCGGTTGGCGAGTTGGGTCAGGAATTCATGCTCTCGTCGATCGATTCGACATACTGGAGTTTTTTCTGATCGGTTTCCATGCTGTGCATTGCCACCAGGGACAAAAGCCATGCCAGTGTGCTTACGGCTCCCTGATAGAGGTTGGGACCGTCGGGCGACAATCCGTCGCGACAACCGCCTGTGGTGTAGTCGTACAGCACGGCGCTGAGATCGTTTTGCCCAAGAAACCAACTGAATGCTTTGCGCGCCGTCTCGAAGTAGAAGTCTTTGCCGGTCATTCGGTAGGCCAGCAGACAGGTCTCCACCATTGCCTGGGCTTCGATCGGCTGCTGGTCGAACCGGGCTTTTTCGCCTGAGACGTTCAGCCATCCCCGGTTGCCGATCGGCGAGAAATGTCCTTCTTCGGTTTGTACTTCGATTAACCAGTCAAGAACGGTATAGCCTTTTTCCAGCATATCTCCGCGCTGCAGCCACTGACCGGACAAAAGCAGCGCCTGCGGGATCTTTGCGTTTGCGTAGGTAACGGTCGATTCAAACCAGGGCCACTCCTTTTTGAGGCCGGTGGAGAAATACCCGAACAGCTTCTCGGCGATTGTCTCCCGAAGTCGACGAACTTCGCTGTCCCCGGAGAAACGGGCCAGATAGGCATGGATTCCCACCAGCGCAAACGCCAGCGCTCGAGGATGGTGCAACTGTTCCATAACGGGAAGTCCCTTGTGAAAGAGCGTGGTGCTCAAGGCGACGGCTCCCGGGTCGACCGACAGTGCGCAGCATACCCCCAGCGCCCACAGCGTACGCCCCTGACTGTCCTCGGAACCGCGATCCTCGAGCCACCGCCGGTCGTAGGCCATAAAATTGCGAAACCAGCCAAGCTCCTCGTTATAGGCGTGTTTGATAAAACCCAGGTACCGCTTTTCCAGCTTTGACAAAGTTCCACCGTCCACACCGAGGCCCTTGGCGGAAACGGCCAGAATCAGGGCACGCGCATTGTCGTCGATGCAATAGCCGTGATTGCAGTCGGGCACGGTGTACGAAGCGTGCTGCAGCATTCCGGTGTCGTCGGTCATCATCAGCAGATGATCCAGGCGGAGTTCGGGAAGGCTTTCCTTTTCGCGGGCGAGTGTCATCACCTCGGGCACGGGATGAGGTCGACTTCGCCGCTCGGCGGTGGCTTCATTGAAGACTGTGAGGTAATCATTTCCCACCTGACTCCACACGGCATTCCGTGAAAACATGTACGCCTTCTTACGCATTGCATTTCGCACAACGTCGTCTTCCAGAAGCCGGTTGACCGCTTTTGCAAGCTCAGGCGGATTCTTAAAATCGACCAGGATTCCTCGACCGTCCCCGATCATCTCTTCGGCATACCAGTACCGCGTTGAAACAGTCGCTTTCCCCACCCCCATCGCATAGGCCAGAGTCCCCGACACGATCTGGGCCTCGGTCAAATACGGTGTCACGTAGACGTCGGCCGAACCCAGAAATTCACATAGTTCCTTCAGTTCCACAAAACGGTTGAAGAAAATGATATTCTTGCCGACCCCGAGGTTGCGGGCCATGCGCTCGAGACCAACCCGGTACTCTTCTCCCTGGGCTTTTCTGACATGCGGATGGGTCGCGCCAAGAACAATATAGACCACTCCCGGATGCTTCTTTACAATTTCGGGGAGCGCCCGGATCATGTATTCGATCCCTTTGTTCTGGGATAGAAGGCCAAACGTAAGAATGACCTTTTTGCCCTCGACCCCGAACTGATCTTTATAGAAGTTGGGATCCACAAACGGCATATCCGGAATGCCGTGGTGTATGAATGCGGTTTTCTCCTCGGGAACATCGTAGATATCCGTGAGATACTCCTGCGCCCGCTTTGCCATTACCACTACACGAGATGATATCGTCGCAATTTTCTGTAAGATACTTTTCTGTTCCAATGTAGGATCTTTGAGTACCGTATGGAGCGTTGTCACTATTGGCATTCTGAGACCGTTGAGCAACTGAAGAACGTAGTTGCCGGCCTGACCGCCGAAAATCCCGTATTCGTGCTGCAGACAGACCACGTCCGCCTGATTGATGTTGATAAAGTCACTTGCCAGGCGGTACTCTATTGGTCGATTCTGGTTCATCTCAAATCGGACTTTATCGGGATACTTGTAGCCCTCCGGACGATCGTTCATGGCCAGGGCCCAGCAGGATCCGTTATCATGCAACGACAGAGATATCGCCTGCACCAGATCGGTGGTAAACGTGGCAATTCCACACATCCGCGGGAGATAGTTTCCAACTACGGCAACATTCCGAATACGATCCATCCTGATTGCACCTTTCAAATGGGAACCGGATTCAACTTCCCATGCTTGTTGGTATGAAACTGCCGGTGAATGCCGGCCGAACGCGGCAACTCATTTAGACCACCTCGAGTAGGTTTTAAATAGTGCCTGTCCGGAAACCCGCTTTGGTGTGTCGGCCGAGCGAGAAAGCG
>CAZEMW010000115.1:6621-8041 GCA_964513105.1 uncultured Fibrobacterota bacterium | reverse complement strand
CCACGATACGGTACCGCCCGCAAATCGTTTCGGTATATCAAGAGCTCAAGACGGTTTGATGATATCGAGTACGGAGGAAAAACCGGGAATGTCAATAAGGACGGACTCGGAAGGGTTGACTGGTTTGTCGGCTTCGCGCATCACCCGATCGATGAAACACAGCGTATCGCGGTGGGAGTTGTAACGGTACATGGACCATACTGGACGGTGCATTCCAGCTATCTGGGTGCCGAGATAATGCGAAAACATATTCGTACGATACAGATAAACGCAGAAAAAACGCTGCAAGCCGAAAAAGAAGAAAAGAAGAACGATCCTTCCGCTTCCTGATTGATCGGCATTGATGATTCTGAACCAATGAACGGCGACACACCATACCATTCCGCATTTGTGGCACTGCTCGGCAGACCGAATACCGGAAAATCTACCCTGCTAAACACGATCCTGGGAGAACAGATCTCCATCGTCTCGTCTCTTCCGCAGACCACGAGGAAAAACCTTCGAGGGATACACACCGAAACGGGAATGCAGCTTGTTTTTGTCGATACTCCGGGGGTACACAAGGGGCGTCATCGGTTTAACAAGGCTATGTATCGTCAGAGCTTTCGTGCGGTTACCGAGGAAGAAGTGGAACTGGCCTGCTGGATGATCGATACCTGTCGGGATTTCGGCACTGAAGAGGACGCGGTTGCCGAAATCGTTCGAGCGGCCGAATGTCCGGTGCTACTCATTTTCAACAAGGCGGATGCGTGTCCGGACATTGAGAAGGCACGGAGTGATTTTTATTCCAGATATCCGGATTTCCAGAATCGACCGTCACTCACACTCTCGGCTCGCGATCCCTCTGCGAAAGACGAGTTTCTAGCTTTTATACGCCCCTTTGTGCCCGAGGGACCGCAGTTTTTCTCTGAGGAGGATTATACCGATGCCGATATGCGCTTCTTTGCCGCGGAATTCGTGCGGGCCGAACTGATTGGTGCCACCAGAGACGAGGTCCCCCACTCATGCTTTGTGGAGATATTCAGATATCGCGAGAAAATGGGACGCCATGAGGTGGATGCCAACATTCACGTTGAGACTCACGGGCAGAAAGGTATTGTTGTCGGAAAGAGCGGTACCGGGATTCGCCGCATACGGGATGGGGCCGCCGCACGTCTTTCGCAATTGGCTCAGGCTCCGGTTAATCTCCGATGCCATGTGAAAGTGACTCCTCGATGGCGGGATAACGCCCGGTTTTTGGAAGAAATGGGGTATTCCGCCAAACCGAAGTAATCTGCACCGGTAGTGGTGGTGTACCGGCCACTTGGTCTCACATTGCCTGCATCCTGTGTGTATATTATCATAAATCTACGCAAAAGCTGTAACAGACCCGAAAGATAGAAAGGAGGCCACGATGCGCCGAAAAAGACGCATTGCCGCC
>CAZEMW010000115.1:0-6611 GCA_964513105.1 uncultured Fibrobacterota bacterium | reverse complement strand
CCCTTACGCTCTTCTGCTCAGTACTGGTGAGTTCCATATCGGCGCAGTACGGCCAGTACTCAACCCGCTCCCTTCTTGAGAAGAAGATCTATTATGTATCCGCGGAAGGAGAGGTGGGTTCCTGTGATTTCTGGGCCCTTTATCTTGGAAAGCATTCTGCCCCCCTCAAGAAGTACTATCCGGGTGAAGGCGAAGTAACGGTCAATTCCGAAGTGAATTTTTCACTGCTCTCGAGCTCCTATATCGAGGGGGTTGGGTATTCAAGCAGAGGTAAGATAAAATCAGAAGCCGAATTCGCCGTTTCCGAAGGAGACAGTACACGGGAACTCACTCTCGACAGTATCTCCTACGTTTATAAATGGGGGCGAATGGTGAAACCGGTTGGCGAGGAGCCCACTGAACTCATTCTTGAGGACGAAAGCAAGAATGCTCACACGATCAAGCGCATGACGCTGAGAAAATTCGTCTTCAACAAGGAATTCGGCGAGCTGAAATTCGATAAGGATCTTACCATTTCGGCATTCGCATTCTCAAAAGAGGGCATCAGGAAGGCTCAAAAGGCTATGGCCGAAGAGGCGGCGAAGGAGCAGTAAGAACATACGCCCGGGTCTTCTCCCCGGCCGAGCCACGGCAGATGTGTGAATCGGCGGCTCCTTTCGGGGGCTTCAGCCTCTTTCAGTCATCACCTTACGTCCGACCACGGTGGGAACAATGTCGGACAAAGACCGTATCCCTTTTTCTGAACCGGTGATTGTAAGAAATTGGAGTGCTATTGTGACTAATCTTCGTATTGGTATACTCGCGGTGTTGTTGATGGTGGGCTATACCCGGGCAATTGAGTCTCTCAGCGAAATCGCGGTGGGTGGGGTTTATCGAATGACCTTGACTACCGGGGATGTACTTGAAGGCGTTGTTGAGTCAAAGAATGACACATCCCTGATTCTTGAGTCCGAAGGTAAACCGTTTACCTTTCGTAAATGGCTTGTCACCGATTACGAGTTGCTTGCGCCGCCGAAGAAAACAATGAAGCTGTCGGGTGAAGACGGCGCGGTTGCCGAAGTTGAGATTATCCCCTACGATCAGCTGATTCATCAGCGTATGCTGGGCCGTGAAGTTGATTTGCGAATCACGAGCGGAACGAGATTTCGCGGTACCATAGTCTCGGTAACCGAAGATATGCTTAAGCTGAACGTCGACGGATCTATTATTCCGTTTACCCGAGATGTGATCGGGCAGGTTTCTACGGTGGTCGCGGTGGAAGCCCCCAAGAGTGCGGGAAAACAGAGAAAATCGAATCTGCCGGAAGGTCCACTTGATACGGTCATGGTTGCCGGAGGGGAAAGGGATGCATCCGGTGCGCCAAAAGAACCCCTGTATGTCGTGGGTGCAATCGAAGAGCGAAACGATAAGGGGATTAGGATTCTCACCCGAAGTGGAGAAAAACTCTCAATACCGGCCGGCAAGGTCGTGCGAGTGTTTCGTCATACGGTTTCACCCTACGAACGGAGAATCAAACAGTACGCAAAACCGCTTTTCTGTCCGGGCGGTATGGTGCTGGTAGATTTGCCACCAGGTGATTCGGTACGACCGTTTTTCAAAACCTGCATTGATAAATACGAGTATCCGGGCAAAAAGGGCGACGAGCCGAAAGGAAACGTCTCCTTCGAGCAGGCCAAAGAAGAGTGCGCGGCGCACGGAAAACGGTTGTGTACGGTGGAAGAATGGAAATGGGCTTGTGGGGGGCTTGAGGGGTATAAATATCCCTACGGGTGGCACTTTGAAGAGAAAAATTGCAACACCAAAGGTTACCCGAAAGTTGAACCCTCCGGACAACGGCGACACTGCGTCGGCAAATTCGGGCTGTATGATATGGTGGGGAATCTTTTTGAGTGGGTCGTTGATGATCAGGGGGATCCCATGCTTATGGGAGGACCTTTGTCAAAGTGCCAGACGGTTTCTCCGGGATTGACCGGTGATGCAAAACCGCATGCCGGTTTCAGATGCTGCAAAAGCAACTGAAGACCTGAGTGCGATACGTTCCGATGAATCGACAGGGCAGTCATAAACCGCACCTATATTTCGTAAATCCATAGTGGGCGGCTCTCGGTCGCCCCTTTTTCATGGTAGTCCAGCATGACTACTTCGGTCATTTTGTTTCGAGCAATGTTGATGATGAACCGATCGATTGCTTCGTGGGCGATATACAGACCTTTTCCATGATTGTCGTTCACCCCTGCCGGTGTATCGTGTGGCGCTTTGCGCACATTGCGTTCAAAGCGGTAAAGGACTTCTTCACGCCGTAAGCGCCCTTTGTGGTCTCGGACTGCGACGCCCGACTTTTCATGGTCGGTTCCCCAGAAGATTTGGACCTCCTCCGGGGCGGAAAGCGTTACGTTTCGCTGCCATGATCCTTTCCGGTCGCCCTTTTCGTTTCGCGCGCCGTAGAAAAAGGCGTTTATCGCGATTTCTCCAAGGACCTGTCGGAATTTCCTTGTGCGAGCCACTGAGGGCAAGGAATCAACTATTTGCTGGATTGCAGCCTCAAGGTCCGGGAGTGTTCGTATTCCGATCGACTCAATCGGCGCCCGGAGATAGCGGTCAAGCCCGAAAATCTCACCTGAGAGTATCAGGCGAATCAGAAGGCGAAGCTCGGAGAAGTTGAATGGGGTTGACTTCGGGAAAATATTGCCGATTCCATATCTTCGTGCCTGCACGAGATAATCTCGGATGTCGTAGGCGGTAATCAGGATTCTTTTCACGCTCGGAAATCTCATTTCCACTTCGTGTAAGAGTTCATATCCTTTCATACCCGGCATATTGATGTCGGACAATACCAGATCAATGGGGGTGTGTTCAAGTATTCGAAGCGCTTCGGCGCCGTCATGCGCCGGCAACACCGAGTACCCCTCTTCTTCAAGGAATTCACCGACGATCCGCAGAAAATCCGGCTCATCGTCTACAAAAAGTATGGTAGCCGTCACTCTGTACCATTCATCCGGTTCGGGTGCATTTTGTACCTGCGATAGTGGATTACTGATTGTGATGATTTCGCGTACGGCATGATGAATTGGCCGGTTTTGCCCGTTTCGAAGGCATCAGAAGACTGAAACAGGTTTTTCCCGGTTCCGAGAGGTAATGGATTGTACCGCCGCTCTCCCGGACTATCTTGTGTACAATCGAGAGCCCCAACCCCGTACCTTTACCGGGAGCTTTGGTTGTGTAGAACGGGTCGAAAATCCGATCTCCAACATCCTTTGGTATGCCGGGGCCGGTATCCTGCACCTGTATGCGTATCATGGAGTGTTTGTCCGTTTTTGCGGTGATTTCTAGAGATCCGTTCCCGTCCATAGCCTGCGCCGCGTTCAGCAGCAGATTGACCAGCGCCTGCACAAAACGCGTGCGGTCAACAAATAGCCGACAGCCGGACGGTATGCTCTGCTCCAGGCGAATGTCGTCGAACAGGTTCTGATACGATACGTATCCCACCGCTTCCTCAATCAGTTTTTCCGCGGCATGCTCTTCCGCCTGAAACCTCTCTCCACGCGCGAAATTCAGTAGTCCGTCTACCAGTGCGGAGCATCGGGATACCTGCGTTTCTATTGATTGATAGTTGCGATCATTCCACTCCTTTGTCGGATTCTCCCTGGTGCGGCCACGCTGGGCCCCGGCACTTATTATTGATAATGGATTTCGTAATTCGTGTGCGACTCCCGAGAGCATTGTGCCCACGGTGGCAAGCCTCTCGGTGCGATACAGTTGGGTCTTAACGTTTACGTGCTCCGTTATATCTCTCAGGTGGACAAGGATGCCGATAAAAGCCGAGCGGTAGTCTCGAATCGGAAACATGGATACCCTGAGACGTGTTTCGCCAAGTGACGCATCCTCGAACGTTTCGCTGAGCGTATCGGCGGCGGCGAGTGCCCGTCTGCACCGGTGCGTAATTACCGGGGGAAGCACCATGTCGAATCGGGTACCAAGTGACCCGTCTTCCACCCCAAGCAACTGATGCGCGGCTCGATTCAGCCTGAGAATGGTGCCGTCACGGTCGATAAGCATGAGACCGGAGGATATGGAAGCAAATATATTGGCGTTTGTCTCCTGCTCGTTTCTGAGCACCATTTCTCGGAGCCGGATCTCTTCCTCCAGGCGTATTCTCTCATTTTCTCCCATCGAGGTCGTACGATTGTTTCCGGTAATGCGTCCGAAGAGTATCAGGTGCTCTATCCGTTTGAGTATCAGACCGCTTGAGACCTCGTGGCGGTAGAATGGAGTGAACGTGCCGTTTCTCAGAAGCGTTCGCAGCTCCGAATGTCGGACGGTGTATGGTTCATCAAGAAAAACGGCGGTCGGTGCAATGCGAGTACAGTACTCCGGAGTATAGTCGCCACAAAAAATCCTTTCGGCCGATTCTTCAGAGAGAATCACCAGGTCGCAGGGACGGTTACGGTCGCCCCAATCCTCGATTTGTGAAAGCCCTAACGGGGTATACCCGCCATTTTCGAGTAGTGTAGAGAGCTCGGGCATATCAATCCCCACCAACAACAAATCACCGAATTGCATATGGTTTTTCCGGACTCCATAGGGTACAACCCTTCAGCGGAAATCTTTCAGTATACCGGCAGTGATCAGGATGGGCAGACCAACGAAATGATACTGCATTGCTCAGCGATGTACCACGCGGAGCAGTGCATTGGGTTGAATTGAGCGGTGTCGAAGTGAGCCCGGTGAAGGGCCAAAATAACGACGGATTTTCTCGACAAAGTGTCTAATACAGTCTACGATAGGGGAAACGTATTCGGCAACCTGTTCTATCGGCTGCGAAACTTGGGCTTTATTGGCTATAGCCGGGGCGTGGCAGGAGAATGGTGGGACGTTTACCTGTGGCGGGTGCGGGATTTCTCCCTTGGGTGTTGTCCTTTGATTCGGCTCGAGGTTGAGCGGCAATTACATTCAAAGGGGGGCTCACGGACGGTTAGCGGACGCCGGCCGTGAGCTGTTGCCGATCAGTTTGAGAAAAGCTTGAAGAGCTGAGGAGCTCTTCTTATATCGTTGAACGTTACATACAAGAAGAGACTAATGAAAAGAACCAGTGCCACTTTATTTATCAGTAATTGTGTCTTGAGCGAGAGTGGTTTACCTCGGATGCCCTCCAATGCGAGGAACATAAGTTGTCCGCCGTCGGTTATGATGAGCGGCATGAGATTCAGCACCGCCAGGTTAATCCCAATCAGAGCCATGAAATCGAGGATGGCGGCGAAGCCGCCTAGTGCCACCGTACCGGACATCTGAACTATTCCTATGGGACCCGCCAGTTGTTTGGGAGAGACGTTTCGGGACACCAGCTTGGATACTACGTCAAAAATCATTGTGGTGTATTCCCAGGACTTGGCAAAAGTCATAGGAATGGCCGACACCGGGCCATATCGAACCCTCTTTGTCGGAGGGGGGGCAACGTTTACGCCAATCAATGGCCGCTCGTACTCTGCATCGTACTCGGGAGCGGCCGTGAGCTGAACAATTCGATCTTCTCGCTCAACTTTGACCGTGAGTGGAGGGGAGTCTGTATCGTAAGTCGCGACTATTGATGAAAATTCATACCACGAGTGGATCTGTTCTCCATTTACCGAGAGAATCCTGTCGCCTTCCTTGAACCCCGCCTTTGCTCCCGCCTTGTCCGAGGGCACTGCCCCAACAACCGCCGGAAGAGGAGGAAAGAGACCGAATCTGTCTTCCAGTCCGCCGGAGAGGGTACCGATATCGATAGTAGTCGTCTGTTTTTCGCCGTTGCGAACGAATGTGACCGGGAAGGATGTTCCACTCTGGTTAAGAGTCTGCACAACATCATTCCAGGACTCGACCGGCTCTCCGGCTATGGATACGACACTGTCGCCGGCGGTCAGACCGGCTTTCGCACCGGCAAGAGAATCGACAACCCCCCCGATTACCGGACGCTCCAGGTAGATTTCGCGATTCACGCCGACCATGAATGCAACCCAGAGAAACAGAGCGGCAAAGACCAGGTTGAAGAAAGGGCCGGCAAATGCTACCGTTGCTCGATGCCAAATGGGACGTTCGCCGAATTCGTCGGGATCTGAATTATGTTCGTCTTCCGGGTGCTCACCGGCCATGCTCACATAGCCGCCGAACGGGATTGCGCTGATTCGGTATTCGGTTTCTCCGATCGTCTTTTTCAGCAACGGCCGGCCGAACCCGATTGAGAAGGCCAGCACCCGTATGCCCAGTAGTTTGGCTGCAAGGAAATGACCAAGCTCATGGATAAGCACCAGTATGCCGAGAACAATAAGTCCGACGGCAAGCGTTCTAATGATCAATAGAAAATCCATATGTTTGGAACCGTAAGAGAAAGTATGAAAGGAAAATCCGGAAAACTCCCGGAGAACTGAGTTTTGGTTCGTGAATTAGTGTATATCTCACTTCCCGAATTTCATTGGAATTACGACATTGCCTCGGCCCGCAGAAAAGTGGCTTTTCTGGTTTGATGGTCTATTTCCTCGATAGCCTCAATAGATGAACAGGGCTGTGATTTGTGGTCGTCCAACGCATACTGAATCAAATCGCTGATGCCGTTGAACCCTACTGCTCCCTTGAGA
>CAZEMW010000114.1:0-8043 GCA_964513105.1 uncultured Fibrobacterota bacterium | reverse complement strand
GGATTGAGGGGTTGAGTCTCCGGTCCGCAAGCCTACCAGAATGGCAGCCCCCAGGATAAAAAGCAAGGTGAAAAACGCCGCTACATTCCGCATTGACGAAGTTTCCCGGTATCTTCAGCCACCCGGTCGTTCACGAAACATTCTCCTTGCGGAGAGGTCCATGGACGATGCGCGGACTATGGTTTTCTGCTTCGTCCGCGGTAAGAAAGGCATATGCCAAAACCATAACACGGTCGCCGACAATCCCCAAACGTGCGGCGGGTCCGTTGAGTTCAACTACTCCCGACCCTCGTTCACCCTCAATTGCATAGGTGGTAAACCGAGCACCATTTTCCTGATTGAGGACCTGAACTTCTTCATTCGGCAATATGCCCGCAGCATCCATAAAATCCAGATCAAGTTTGATGCTGCCCTCATATTCCGGATAGCATCCGCTCAGTTGTATATCACGGATCTTTCCATTCAGAAACCTTCTCAACATAATTCTAGGCCCCATTCCCACGGTTCGGTACGAATCGCCCCACTTTTCGCACCGGATTATCGAATCTTCATAGGATTATCGAGCAGTGTATGCAAAAATTGCGCAATTTCGAGCAATGCGAGGTGTCCGCCCCCCCCCCGCACAGCAGGCACGGAAAGTACCCAGACAAAAACAGCTTGCCTAGTGGGGCGACCGACTATTGCCAAGAATATATACGGGCGCTTTTCGCCCCCATTTTCGTTGCTCGTCAGTTGAATCCTTCCAGTATTCGTCCTCCTTACGCCTCAATGGAACGAAAATCGCCTCGCCTGAACTCACGCCAATTGTCGGACACCACACTAGTTTGTCGCGTACCGGGAGGCATACGAAATGCTGCAGGAGTACCACGCTCCGCTCCACCGTCAATGCGATTGTCCGAGGACCCCACTCCGGTGTCGATCCGGTTGGAATCGACCGCGCTTGCGAGATGTACAAACTCTCATTCGGGCATA
Source organism: uncultured Fibrobacterota bacterium (assembly GCA_964513105.1). Taxonomy (GTDB): domain Bacteria; phylum Fibrobacterota; class Chitinivibrionia; order Chitinivibrionales; family CAYFVL01; genus CAYFVL01. The sequence continues at coordinate 7,071 of CAZEMW010000114.1, read as the reverse complement.
CCCGTTTGGGTACGGGAATCCGCATTCTGGGAAAAATCCAACCGAACTACGAGAAGTCGCATCCACTGATATGAAATACCGGTGCGAATCAGGTTGAGGTGGTACACATGAAGCCTCCTTCAGGAAAGCAACTCCTGAGCTGATCCCAAGACCGCCGGTCGGCGAAATGCCCTTCCCCTGCGCTCGAATACCAGCCTGTACTCTTATTCTTGGGAAACGCCCCGTATCCACTTTTTCGCGACTTGCCGGTGCATCCGATCATCCGATAAACAACACAGCCAATCGATGAACGGTGTATTAGTTGTTGGGACCCAGTTTTGAAATCTCATCTCGCAGACGAGCCGCCTCCTCATACGCCTCACGACTGACGGCGTCATTCAGCCTTTTCTTAAGCGATTCCAAAGTCGACTCTTCGGCTCCACCAGTGTCTTCCGTCTCCTCGCGTCCTTCCACTATCCCTTCCTCCGTCTCTCTGAGCTCGACCCCGGCCGCTTCCATAACGTGGGGGGAAACGTATATAGGTGCGGAGAACCGAACCGCCAGAGCAATTGCATCCGAAGGACGTGCATCTACCTCCAGATCTTCTCCATTATGCTCAAGTACAAGCTTCCCGTAGAAAGTGTCGTCACGAAGATCAACTACTTCAACCCTTTTCAGGCCGGCAGAGAGTAATTCAAGAACGTTTTTGAAAAGGTCGTGGGTAAGCGGTCGTTCGGGTGATGCCTTGCTGAGAGCAATCACAATCGCCTGAGCCTGCCCCTTATCGACGAATATGGGCAAGACACGGTCGTCTTCGTTGTTCTTCAACACAACAAAACCCTTGTCGGAAAGCACCACATTGATGATTTCGACAAGTATCATTCTGCTATTCTCACTTTGCGGGTGGTTATACTATTACTTTTCCACACATCAAAGATACTTGCCGGCCCTGAGGGCATGTGCGTCAAAGTGGTTCGACCTCCAGAGTTTCCTTACGATCGGGTCCAACTGAAATCATCAGAAGCGGAACCCCTTCGCATAGCTCCTGAAGCCGATTGATATACTTTTTCGCGTTTTCGGGAAGATCATTGATGCCGGAAATACCGGATGTCTTCGTCTTCCACCCCGGCAATGTTTCATACACTGGGACGGCTTTCTCGACCTCACGCAGATCTGTGGGGAAGCGGTCGGTTTTCCTGCCGTCGATTTCATAGGCGGTGCAGATTTTGACCTCATCGAGCCCGTCGAGCACATCGATTTTCGTAAGTGCAATGCGAGTAAATCCATTTACCCGGACCGCCTTCCTGACCATCACGCTGTCAAACCAGCCGCATCGACGCGGCCTTCCGGTGGTGGCACCAAATTCCCCACCGGCCTTTCTCAAATGAGCTCCAATTTCATCATCAAGTTCCACCGGAAAGGGACCATTGCCCACACGAGTCGTGTATGCTTTCACGATTCCTACAACGTGATCCAGAGCACACGGACCGATACCCGATCCTGCGCAAGCCGAACCCGCGATAGTGTTTGAGGAGGTAACGAAAGGATAGGTACCATGGTCTATATCCAGGAAAGTGCCCTGTGCCCCTTCAAAAAGCAGGCTGTCCCCACGTTTCAAAGCTTCGTATACGGTATGTGAAGTATCCTCGATGAACGGGAGTAGTTTTTCGCGAATTCTTCGGTACTCGTCGAGGACCTCGGTTAGATCCGGCTCAAACGTTGCACCGTAAGCCTTTTCCACGATCGTTTTCTTCCATTCGTAGCAGGCCGCAAGCTTATCGGAAAACAGACTCCAATCCCGCAGATCTCCAGTGCGAATCCCTGTTCGTGAGACCTTGTCCGAATAGGCCGGACCGATGCCGCGCTTTGTTGTGCCGATTTTCCCCTCACCCATTTCTTTCTCAGAAGCCGCTTCAATAGCCTTATGGAAGGGCAAAACCATATGAGCCGAATCGGATACGAACACGCGCCCCGTAACGGATATTCCCCGCTGCTCAAGTTCTTCAACCTCAGCAAGAAACTGGTTGGCATCCAGAACGACACCATTACCGATTATGCATTTTTTGTCAGGAAACATAATGCCGGATGGGACCAGATGAAAAACGAATTTCTGGCCGTCCGCAATGACCGTATGACCGGCGTTCGCCCCTCCCTGGAATCGAACAATCATGTCCGATCGCTGGGTAAGATAATCGACTACTTTGGCTTTGCCTTCGTCACCCCATTGGGCGCCGACCACAACGGCATTCGGCATTTTCCACTCCCTTAAATAAAGAAATAACCACCCGCTCGACGAAGGGCGGGTGATTCGGCAACAAACCGTGTACAAACTACGTATTGCGTAGAGCACGAGTCAAATCGCACAAGAACTATTTTTATAGTTTCTTCCGCTAGTCCAAATTCTGCAGTCGAGAGCGAGCAGCATGCGTAAGATGTTGTGCGATATGGCCTTACAAAAAGCGCAGTGGTTTTGGGGGAGACACCTTGAGCCTTTCTGCAAGGCAAGATCGTGCAACAGCTTACGCAGAATGCCGTGAGTCGGCTGCGAGACTTGGGCTAGTATTCACCCCGGGCGCCGGCTGATGCGAGAGTTCCACAACCTTAATTTTTTCTTATGGATATACAAAACCCGTTAATTGTACAGAGCGATAGAACCTTGCTGCTGGAGGTGAATAATGCCCGATTTCGCGATGCTCGGGACACCATAAATTCCTTTGCACATCTGGTGAAGAGTCCGGAACACATCCACACGTATGAGATAACCCCGTTGTCTCTCTGGAATGCGGCGGCATTGGGCATGACTCCCGAAAAAACAGTTGGAGCGCTGGAAAAGTACTCGAAATATCCCGTCCCCGGGAATATCGCCAATGAAATTCGCGAACTGATGGGTCGATTTGGGTATCTCTCAATTCTGTCGACCTCCGAAGGGCTTGTCTTGAAGGCTGCCTCAGACCGATTACTGCCGAACCTCTCCAGAAATCCCAAATTGGCCGGTCTCCTTGGTGACCGAATAGATGATCGAACGATCCGTATCCCACCGGCAAACAGAGGAGTTCTGAAACAGACGCTTATTGGATTGGGCTATCCCGCCGACGACCGGGCGGGCTATGTAGACGGTGAGCCCTTTGACATCGCCTTACGAAGTGTCAGGGAATCCGGAGGCCCGATGGAACTGCGGGAATATCAGGTGCTTGCAGCCGAAAGTTTTGTCGGTAATCGCAACGCTCCCGGGGGGTCGGGAGTCGTGGTCCTTCCCTGTGGTGCCGGGAAAACTATTGTTGGTCTGGCCGCGATGGATCTCCTGAAACGGAAGACGCTAATTCTTGTCACTAATATTACGGCCGCACGCCAATGGCGAAGAGAGATTCTCGACAAGACGAGTCTTCGTGACGAAGATATCGGAGAGTACAGCGGGGAGCGCAAAGATATCCGCCCGGTTACCCTGGCAACATATCAGATTTTGACTTATCGCAGAAAAAAGACGGACGGCTTTGTGCACTTCGGCATTTTCAACTCTGAAAACTGGGGGCTGATCATCTATGACGAAGTTCATCTTCTTCCCGCTCCCGTGTTTAAATTCACCGCCGATCTTCAGGCCCGACGACGATTGGGCCTAACGGCGACCCTGATACGTGAAGATGGGTTGGAAAACGATGTATTTGCCTTGATCGGTCCAAAAAAATTCGATGTGCCCTGGAAGGACCTGGAGCGTCAGGGATGGATTGCGACCGTAACATGTGTGGAGATTCGCATCGATTTGCCCCACGCCGAGAAAATGCAATACCTGGCTCTCCCTCCTCGCCGACAAATACGACTTGCCTACGAAAATCCACGCAAAATAGCGGTAGTTCGTGAACTGCTGGAGAAACACCGGGAAGAGCAAATTCTGATTATCGGACAGTATCTGTCGCAACTTCGCGAGATTGCCGCGGAATTCAAGCTCCCCCTGATCACCGGAACAACCCCCAACAACAAACGAGACGAGTTGTACGACGGGTTTCGGGAACGGAGTATATCCGCACTGATAGTGTCCAAAGTGGGCAACTTTGCGATCGATCTGCCGGATGCGAACATTGCCGTCCAGGTTTCCGGTTCTTTCGGCTCCAGACAAGAAGAGGCACAGCGACTTGGTCGCATTCTCCGACCTAAGAAGAACGGGGAACAGGCAATCTTCTATTCCGTAGTCACTCGTGAATCAAAGGAACTCGACTTTGCCATGAAACGACAGTTGTTTCTTGCCGAACAGGGGTATTCCTACGACATTCAATATCGCGAATTCGAGTGATTCGAACCTAGCCCGCATTTCGCAGTCGAGAGCCGCTGTCGCGAGCGGAGTCGAGGGAGAGAGAGAGCAGTGTGCGCAAGATGTTGTGCGAGATTGCCTTACAAAAAGCGCAGGGGTGTCCGAGGAGATACCTTGAGCATTTTTTGGCTGGGCAAGATCGTGCAACAGCTTACGCAGAATGCCGTGAGTCGGCTGCGAAACTTGAGCTAAGTTGACCGATTCTGAGCGAGGAAAGCGCGCGGGAGAATCGCTCAGCTTAGCTCTTGATGCTCGAAATGGGAAAGGGCCGAAACTATATTAAGAGTATGAAAGCAACCAAGAACTGGGGCTCATGCGCATGTAATTGCGGAAGTGATATCAAAGCCGGTGATGAATTCATGATTGTCTCGGGATCCATGTACCTGAGAGGACACGAAGCAAAGGCAACCGGCATGATCCCCGTGATCAAGCGAGACGAAGAGCTGCCTAAAGAAACCGAGTAGCCTTTTCCCTCCTGCCGCAGTTCATTCGTCCACCTTTGGAAGACTGCCGAATCTCCAGCTATGAACCTTCAATCCCGATGCTTCGAGGTCAAGAATGGAACTATTCCGTTTTCTTTTGTTTTCGGGATTCTGTTTTTCATCAACTGCACCAATCCTACGGCGCCTCTACCTTCAGAATCGCCCCCTGATTTTCACTATTTTGTGAGCATCCCCAATTTCTCTCGGGACTCAATTGAAATTGCCATGGAAATCACCGAAAACGCTTTTCCGTGCACACTTTTGTTACCCCCCGTTTACGCCGACAATCCTCTTGATTCGGTATCCGCCCCACTATTCACCGACTTGAGAATAACGGATGCCGAATCTGATGCAGTGCCCCACCGGATTACGTCATTTCCAATCGGTCCGATTGAGTCCCCCGGGGTGATACTAAGCCGGCCGAATGCGTTCCCGGTACGAGTGAATTACCGATTACAATTGTCGGCATTACGAGATACTACGCGGGGCAGAGCGAAGCTAACGTTCATGAATCAGGATGAAGCTTATCTTCAGGGAAATCACCTGTTTGCCGTTCCATTCGAATTTACTCTTCCTGATCTATGGAGGACTCGCAGGCATATTCGCCTTTCATTCTCATCTTTGCCTCCGACCGACTTATATGGCATTGAGCAAGACGGACAGTCCTTCAAAAACGTGTATGAGCTTCTTTTTCTACAAATAATTCTTGGCGGGAATGTTTTATACGGCAACAGGGTCGCCAATCAAAGCTTCGTTTTTCATGCATTCGATCATTCACGTCCGGAACAAGGCACCATACCGTCCAGGGCAAATGCATTCGGAATAATCCTGAAGGACATTATGGACACCTATGGAACACTTTATCAGTCAACCTACGCCATAACGATGCATAACATTCAAGGGGGGCTTGAGGGCACCAACAGTTTCGTCCTGACCCCTTTCCGGGCCGGCCGTAAGGCCTACCACTGGGACGTAATGGTGCTTACTCACGAAGCATTGCATGATTTCATAGGCATAGAATGCGGTGACCGGAATGATCCCTGGTGGAAAGAGGGCACCACTTTCTACCTTGGATATCAAGTCCCCGTTCGACATCGCCTCATACCGGTCGACACCTTGTACAACCAATTCGTTACGGACCTCAGCTCGGATTCCGCCGTAAATCAGTACGCGCCTTCTTCGGATGCACTCCGCAATGATCTGTTCCACAAATGGCTTATAGGTGTGGCATACTCAAAGGGAGGGCAGATAGCGATGCTGCTCGACGACGCGCTTCACCGGGCAACCGACAATGAAGTCACCCTCTACCGCTTCACGGCCGAATTGGTGGCCGAATGCTCCGGAGGCGCTTTCACTAGAGGCGAACTGATCGCCGGCTTTGCGGCCTATGATGCCATGGACGCCGCTGTAAATATTTTGCACCAATATGCCGATCAGCCGGGTGCAATTCCCGTCGATACTCTTGAAGCCGCCTTTGGCAGACTACTTCAGGCCGGCGCTTTCGGGCGTTCTGAAAACAGTCTTACCCGGGCCGAACTACCGGTAGTGAATCTTCTTGGGGCCGATGGCTATGCACTGTGACGACCACCGGTCTCGATGCCGTCATGAAGGAGAACAGCCGCCGTACTCTCCCGATCGGAAAATCATGATCGTTTATTTCGATCGGCCACCATCTTGCCAAGTAACACTCGTGCTCTCAAGATTGGCGAGAACTTTTTCAGCACGCGGCTCTGCAGTGTAGTCGTCCCAAAGTGTTTCTTGAATGAAACGACACCCTCAATTCCCCCACTCGGGTTAAAATCAAACCAGCGTCTGTTCTGCGCGGCAGTGTGTGCTATGATTTCATAATACATAAGGTGATTGGGTCGAACCGGGAGTTTGGCGGACGAAACCGCTGCATGCCATGCCGCGACATGCTGGTTCCATTCCAGGCAAATCGTGGAACTCACAATGTGACCTTCATGCCGTGCCACCCACATCGTAACCCCGTGTGACTGAATATCGTGCAGCATCTGAAAGAGCTTCCACGGGTACGCCCGTCCATGTGGGTCCGACCATTTCTTGCGAAGCTCAAGATAGAGGGCATAGTGGGTTTCCCAATCAGCCCGACTCGTTGCGCGCTCTACAATGATTCCCGCCCGGCGTGCTTTGTTCACTGCATTTACATGTCCTCGTGACCACCGAGAGTAGGCGTCTTCGAAACCCCGAGACAGATCAACGACCAGAGAGAAGTCGTCTGCAGAGGAAGAACATGGGATTGATCTCGGGAACGTATCGAAGGGATTATCTCGAAATAAGATATTTCTC
>CAZEMW010000113.1:0-8127 GCA_964513105.1 uncultured Fibrobacterota bacterium | reverse complement strand
GACATCTTGTCTGCGACTAAACGATATTAGAGGTATAGTCTACCGCAGAGGCCGCTGAAACAGGGAATTGCCGTTGCGACTATGAGCATGCTTATCGAAACGAAAAGAAAACCGAGGGAGTAGTCCACAATGCCGGACAGGAACGATCGCAAGTTTTTCAAGAATTTTTTCATCAAAAAATCAATTCAGCTCAGCATAATCGCAAAGATCGTTTTCATTGTTTTCGCAAGTTCACTGGTTACGACACTCGTTCTGGCATTCATCTATTATGCGGAATCCCGTGGGGGCTCTTTCTACTATATGAGTCACGACGTAACCGCGGACCTGAAACTTCAGAATATCCTTGGATTGATACTCCCCGCAATCCTTTCCGCTCAACTGGTCGGTCTTATCCTTGCCCTGGGAGTAGGGCTGTTCTCATCCCGGAAAATTGCCGTTCCATTATACAAAATCGAACGATGGGCGGGAGAGCTGTCAAAAGGCAAGCTGAACACGCGTCTGGCTTTTCGGGAGAATACTGAAATGCGGGAGTTGACCACTAAATGCAATTCCGTCACGGATATGTATCGCAACCTGCTGTCGGAGATCAGGGATTCGGTAGAGGCCCTGGAAAGAGACGAATCGAAGTCGGCCTCGGTTGCTCGTGAGGTCACCAACATGAAAGCGAAGCTGCAACGAGTAGAATTTGAGTGACCGGATCGCCTTTGTCGCCTTTTTCGGGTTTTGGAAGCCCCGGGAGCAACCCAATCAAGCGCCGCATGTTCTCTTCACTATCCCCCCATACGCGGCACAGCATATGAAATTCTCATCATCAGCCCCATAGAATCAAGAGGTGGGTTTTCCGGTAAATCTCTGATCCGATCCACCGGGAAAGCGGCCGCGACCGCATTGATCATAGCATCCATGATATCGTCCCGGAGAGCTTCTTTACGAGGAATGCGCGAAAGGGCATCGGTAACCGCTTCCGATGCCTGAGGAAAAAATGAACCAATAACGGCAAGCCGCTCGCTGAAGCCGGCTTCTGTTTTCTTTGAATGACACGCGGGCACACCACCGGCGAGAAAACGGAAACACAATTCAGGATGAGACTCTCGGAGAATTCTTCCAGCAGCTTCCGATTCGCGAAGCAGCCTATCCACTTCCCTGATTTTAGGAACCAGATTGTACGACTGAAGACTCAGCGCTTTCCCGGTTAGAGAGCGGCTGATACGCTTTGCCATTTCGTAGGAACCTGCCGTAAGGACCGGACGAACGGGAGCAGGAAAAATCGAGGCCCTTCGGCGCGCCAGCAGTCGACGTGCGAGTATGTCGCATTCGCGTCCCTCGGTTCCCTTCTCCGGCAACCCAATTGGAATATCAACAAACGCTCTGCTGTTCCGAGGCAACTGTTCGATGAGAGCTTTCAGTTCTTGAGCCACGCCGCAACCGTATCGTCCATTTCTTTCGATGGTTACATAGGCCCATCCACCTCGACACCCGTCCACTCCCACTGCGGTCATCCGGTTTCTCTACCAGGTTGGAGTAGTTTTCAAAAAAATCATAAGGATAAATAGTGCCTGTCCGAAAACCCCATTCAGCGCCTCGACCGGGACTTTCGCCCGGCAAAAGTGGCCCCAAGGGGCAGTAGACTCGATAAAAAATTGTGAACAGAAATGCCCTTGAGGCCCAAGCTACAGCCGGAGCCGTTGAGGCGGCGGTGGCGAATAGTAATGAGAAGTGATTTGAATCCCGAACGGGTTTAGCACTTCGCAGGGACACATAGCGTCACCCCCTGCACATGAACAGGCAAGAACGATGGCCTCCGCTGCTAAAGCACAAAGGCCGCCAATCGGCGGCCCTGCAGCTCATGACGATTGCAGTTATTTATTGGTTAACTGAAAAAACCCTTCGCTTTCTCAAACATATTCTTCGGCTTAGATTCTATCTCGGCCAACCGCTCAAACAGCTCCCGTTCTTCCCGGCTCAGCTTCTCCGGTGTATGTACGTGCACTTTGACAAGCTGATCTCCGTGTTGTCCTCCGTGAAGTACCGGCAATCCTTTTCCGCGCAACCGGAACATTTTTTCGGACTGAGTTCCGGCAGGTATTTTGAGGTTCACCTTACCGTCAACGGTCGGAAGAGTTTTCGATATTCCCAGAGCGGCTTCGGCAAAGGATATTTCAATTCCGCACACCAAGTCTATGCCGTGTCGCTGGAAGAACTCGTCATTCTTCTCGGTGATCACGACAATGAGATCGCCTTCACTTCCGCCATTGAGGCCGACATCGCCCTTTCCCGGCACGGAAATGTAGTTTCCTTCCGACACTCCCGGTGGGATATCAACCGAGACGGTATCTTCAGCCGCCGTCCGTCCGCTTCCGCCGCACGTTCCGCACGGGTCGTTTACCATAAAGCCCTCCCCGCGACAAATCGGACACGCGCTTTCCTGAATAACCTGACCGAAGAACGAATTTGCGACTTTCTGTACTCTTCCGGATCCGCCGCAATGCGTGCAGGTGGATTTCTTGCCGCTCTTTGACCCGGTCCCTTTACATGTATCACACCGCTCCTTGCGGCGAACCTTGAGCGTTTTTTTGGTACCGGCATTGATTTCCTGAAGAGTGAGCTCGACACGGGCCTGAAGATCGTTTCCCCGGGTACCGGTCCCTCTTCTGCCGCGTCGACCTCCCGCACGTCCACCGAAAAGATCTGAGAAAACCGAGTCGCCGCCGAAATCGTTCATGAATGCGCGAAGCGCATCGGAGATATCGAATCCGGCACCGCCAAAACCGGAAAAACCACCGCCCATTCCGCCCGCACCGGCGCTAAATGCCGCGTGACCGAACTGATCGTACTGCGATCGCTTGGAGGGATCCTTCAGGATTTCGTACGCTTCAGTTGCTTCACGGAACTTGTCTTCGGCTTCTTTATTGCCCGGGTTCTTATCGGGATGGTACTTGACGGCCAGCTTACGGTACGCTTTCTTGATCTCGTCGTCGGAAGCGCCCTTAGTGAGTCCAAGTACCTCGTAATAGTCGCGTTTTGCCATTGTATCCTAGAGTGCCGGATACGGCGACAAAAGCCGCCGTATCCGGTATATCCTTTCCGATCCTGAGATCACTTATCGTCGTCAACAACCTCAAAGTCGGCGTCTACGGCGCCGTCTTCTCCTCCACCTTTATTCTCATCGCCCTGAGATCCGCCTTGGGCTCCCTGGGCAGATCCCTGCTGCTGTGCCCCCGCCGCACCTTCGGCGCCCGCTGCTCCGGCACCACCCGCAGCGGCCTGGGCTTTGTAGAGCTCTTCGGCCATTTTGTGAGAGGATTTCATCAAGGTATCCATAGATGACTTGATCGCCTGGATATCGTCACCCTTAACCTTTTCCTTAAGATCGTCCAAAGCTGTCTGGATTTGCTTTTTCTCATCATCGGAGATTTTGTCACCGACTTCACCCAGCGTCTTCTCAGTCTGAAAAACCAATTGTTCAGCCTGGTTCTTTGTGTCGACCTTTTCTCGCTCCGCTTTGTCCGCTTCCGCATTCGCTTCAGCGTCCTTGACCATCTTGTTGATCTCGTCTTCAGACAAACCGCTTGACGACTCGATCCGGATTTGCTGCTCTTTTCCAGTTCCCAGGTCTTTTGCGGTTACGTGCAGAATACCGTTGTTGTCGATATCGAAGGAGACCTCAATCTGAGGAACGCCTCGAGGCGCCGACGGTATACCTACAAGATCGAATTTACCGAGAAGGCGGTTATGGGCCGCCATTTCGCGTTCGCCCTGATACACCATTATTGAAACGGCTGTCTGGTTGTCGGCGGCCGTGGAGAAAATCTGGCTTTTCTTTGTAGGAATCGTGGTGTTACGCTCGATAAGCTTGGTCATAACCCCACCAAGAGTCTCGATCCCCAAAGACAATGGTGTGACATCCAGCAGAAGTACGTCTTTTACCGATTCGTCTCCACCGAGAATTGCGCCCTGTATTGCCGCGCCGACTGCAACCACTTCGTCGGGGTTCACTCCCTTATGCGGCTGCTTGCCGAACAGCTCTTCAACACGTTTCTGCACCGCAGGAATACGAGTCGATCCACCAACCAGAATAACTTCGGCAATATCCGACGGAGAAACTCGCGCATCCTCGAGTGCCTTTTTGCACGGTCCGACCGATCGTTCGATCAGATTGTTCACGAGTGATTCGAATTTTGCGCGGGTAATATTCAGATCAAGATGTTTCGGCCCGGAGGCGTCGGCGGTAATAAAAGGAAGGTTGACATTGGTCTGCATCGCCGAAGACAGTTCGCACTTCGCCTTTTCGGCGGCTTCTTTCAACCGCTGCAGTGCCATCCGATCCTGGCGTAAATCAATTCCATTTTCTTTCTTGAATTCATCGGCGATATGGTCGATTAGAACCTGATCGAAATCGTCACCCCCAAGGTGAGTATCTCCGTTTGTCGCCTTGACCTCAAATACGCCGTCACCAATCTCCAGTATGGAAATATCGAACGTACCACCACCCAAATCGTAGACCGCGATAATTTCGCTGCCTTTTTTATCCAGACCGTACGCCAGAGATGCGGCGGTCGGTTCATTGACAATACGCTTGACGTCAAGACCGGCGATTTTGCCGGCGTCTTTGGTCGCCTGACGCTGCGAGTCGTTGAAGTACGCGGGCACCGTAACGACCGCTTCGGTGACTTCTTCCCCAAGATAGTCACTCGCAGCCTTCTTGAGATACTGCAGAACCATCGCGGAGATCTCCGGCGGGGTGTAGTCCTTATCGGTGATGCGGACTTTCACCAGCTCGTCGCTTGCCCCTACAATTTCGTAGGGCACGATTTTCTCTTCGGACTCAACCTCATTATGACGCCGTCCCATGAACCGCTTGATTGAGAAAATCGTCTTTTCAGGATTTGTTACCGCCTGCCGTTTTGCGATTGCGCCGACCAGACGCTCCCCATCCTTACCGAACGCCACCATCGACGGCGTGGTCCGGCCTCCTTCCGGATTCGGGATTACAACCGGCTTGCCGCCCTCCATCACGGCAACACATGAATTGGTGGTACCGAGGTCTATGCCGATTATTTTGCCCATGTCAGGCTCCTTCCGGGTGTTTGTGCTTTATTGATACCATCGTTTGTTTTCCAGCCGGAAACCGTGGATTGAGCGCCCCGGCTTGAGCGCATTTCCACCTCACAAGATGTTCTTCGGCCCAAAGGCACTATCGACGCGTCGTGCGGTCAGGCCTCCACGCCGCCGGATACAATTACCTTCGCGTGCTTGATTACGCGCCCTTTCAGGGAATATCCTTTTTCAAAAATCTGGGCTATATGATTCTCTTCATATTCGGAGCTCGGCTGCTTCATCATAGCGTCGTGAAGTTCGGGATTGAACTCCTCACCGGGTTCACCGAACACCTCGAGCCCGTTTCGCTTCAATACGTCGTCGAGCTTCGTAAATATAAGTTTCATACCTTCGAGCAGTTTGTCATTCGAAGCCGATTCGGCGCTCATGGCCAACGCGCGCTCGAAACTCTCGCGAACATCGATGATCTGCTTAAGCAGTTCTTCGTTGGCCGCAAGTACCATCCGCTCGTATTCTCTGCTTGTACGACGCTTATAGTTGTCGAATTCAGCCATCAGTCGCAGGTATCGGTTCTTTTGCGCCTCCAACTGCTCTATGACCGACTCGATACTCTCCTCTTCGTTCACCTCAGCCTCGGTTTCCAGATCCTGCTCATCCGATTCGGCTTCGGTAGTCTCATCAGCTTCGGTTTCCGGCTCCATGTCCGAAATCTTGTCCTGATCCATTTTTTCCTCATCGCCGTGTGCGCTGTCCTTGGCAACCATGTTGTCCAAACCTCCCGAGCACCAATATGATTATCGTTCTACGCTACACATCTATTCGTACAGTTCTTTCAGCAGTCCGGCCGTGTAGTCCACCGCGGAAATCAAGAATGGATACGGCATCCGTTTGGGCCCGATCACCCCAAGAGAACCCTCCAGGTTTCCCAGGCGATACTTCGTTTTAACCACGCTGAAAGAACTGAATTGCCCAGATTCTATTTCGCCACCGATCGACACCAGAACGCCGTCATTCACCGCGTCGGCGACATCAATCATATGCATCAGCAGCTGTTTTTCTTCGAGTATTTCAACGATTGCGCTAATCCGGTCCTTATCAAAAAACTCCGGTTGCAGCAAGATGTTGGTTGTGCCTTCGGCGTATATTTCCTGTTCTTCACTCTCTGCAATCATTTTTTTGATCGACGGTATGAACATGCGGATTATTCCGATATCATAGGGTGTGACATCCTGAAAAATCTCGTCACCCAGTTCAAACATCTGATCCAGAGTCTTGCCGGCAAACCGCTCATTGATGATGCGGCTGACCGACTCAACCCGTTCCACAGGTATTTCAGAAGTGAGTTCAATGGCGAGTGTGCGTACGATACCGGAATCAATCGTTAGATTCATGAGAAATCGGTGTGGCTCCAGCTCATATATATGAATATGTCGAAAACAGGCACGTCGAAACGCCGGTGCCAATATAATTCCCAACTGGTGGGTCGTTTTGCTGAGCGCTCGTGACGTTGCCTGCATGACCGTATGCAGATCCGAGGGATTCGCCTGAAGAAGAGATGAACGAATCTGTTCTCGTATCTCGGAAGACAACTGATTCGAATGAATAAGCTGGTCGACGTAGTACCGATAGCCCCGGTCCGTCGGGATTCTGCCCGCGGAGGTGTGCGGCTGCGTGATAAACCCGCGATCCTCCAAATCCCCCATCACGTTTCTGATTGTTGCCGCCGAAAGATCGATATCGGTATGGCGGCTTATGAACCGTGAGCCGGTGGGAGAGGCGTTGAGGATGTAGTTTCTTACGATGGCCTCGAGAATGCGAGTTTCCCGAGGAGTTAGATCATCAGTCATATGCAGACTACCTATTCAGGCAAATGCCTGTTACCGCCCCACAAGCCCGGTAAGCCAGGGCTCGACGGACGGGAAAAACTTACGTCAATGGACTGAAGAAAACAGGCCGACCCGAGAAGCCGGCGATTGCTCCATTGAGGAACGCCGGTAACCCGGGGGTGCAGCCGGTCTTAAGAGAAGCCATGAGAGGAACTCTAAGCCCTCCCATGGCTTCAGTCGATATACGACTTGGGGGCGCGGATATTCCCCGCGCGGGCTTATTACATCATTCCGCCCATGCCACCCATTCCGCCCATGCCGCCCATGCCGCCCATTCCGGCTGCAGCACCGGCTCCGGCACCGGCGTCCTCTTCCTTCTTAGGCTTCTCGGAGATCACACACTCCGTAGTAAGCACCAGGCTTGCGATCGAAGCCGCATTTTCCAAAGCAGTACGCGTCACTTTGGTCGGATCAATTACACCGGCTTTTACCAGATCCTCGAACGTATCGGAATATGCATTGTATCCGAACGCGCCCTTCTGCTGTTTTACCTCATTGATGATCACGGAAGCTTCTTTTCCGGCATTGAGAGCGATCATTCGCATCGGTTCTTCAGTTGCCCGACGAATGATTTCCACACCAATTCCTTCATCGCCTTCAAGCTCTAGTGCATCAAGCGCGGCAGCGGCCCGAAGCAGCGCAACGCCACCACCGGGAACGATACCTTCTTCAACCGCAGCACGGGTTGCATGAAGCGCATCTTCAACGCGTGCCTTTTTCTCTTTCATTTCAGTCTCTGTCGCCGCGCCGATGTTCAGCACTGCAACACCACCGGCTAGTTTGGCCAGACGTTCCTGGAGCTTTTCCCGATCGTAGTCCGAAGTGGTTTCTTCGATCTGAGCTCTGATCTGGTTGACACGACCTTTGATATCGTCGGCCTTTCCGGCACCTTCGATAATAGTTGTGTTTTCCTTGTCGATCACGATACGCTTGGCCTGACCAAGAGCATCCACAGTTGTGTTTTCGAGTTTGAACCCGGCATCTTCCGATATCACAATACCGCCGGTCAGCACGGCGATGTCTTCGAGCATGGCCTTACGACGATCACCAAAACCCGGAGCCTTCACGGCGGCGATCTTGAGTGTACCGCGCAGTTTATTCACCACGAGAGTCGCCAGAGCTTCACCTTCAACATCTTCGGCGATAATCAGAAGAGCCTTACCCATCTGTGCGACCTTCTCAA
>CAZEMW010000112.1:1054-8128 GCA_964513105.1 uncultured Fibrobacterota bacterium | reverse complement strand
GGGCCAGATGGTCGTACATCTGCTCATACTTGTCTTCCATGTGTTGTCCGTGTGCGTCTTCGAAATCCTGTATAAGAGTACTTATGTGATCGATGAGTGCCCGGCGTTCGGGGCGTGAGACAAAACGCCATTTCTTCAGAGCCAGCTTTCCCCTCAGCCCGCTCGATTTCCCCTCGAACAGCACACTGTGCAGCGTACTCATGAATGAGCCGGAAACCGGATTGGTATTCTTGGACCGGGAAAACTCATAGGCAATCTTGTAGAGAGACAACGCGAAACCACGGTAATCGTTGTGGCGACCGCCGGGGTCGGATGTCTTCATCCTGAGTTGATCAAGAAACTGTTCGGTCGTTGCGGGGTTTGACTTAATCTCGGTATAGGTTCGAGCTATGAACAGCCCGCTGTGATCGTCGGAACCACCGGTTAGCCCTTTGTGCCACGGAGTCTCGCTGAACGGCTCGATTTTGTGTTTGTCGTACAGCATGTCGATAGTGTTCGGGGTAAGTTCCATTGCCGCAGTTGTAAGAATGTCGTTACTTGTTTGCGTGCGACATCCGTTTTGACCCTCGAAGTAATCGAAAAGGAGAAAAAGCCGTTCGATATGCCCAAGAGTCAGTTTCTTGTTTATTGAGAAGGTTGCGTGAGCGACACTGTGAGCCAAATTCTGTTCTTTCAGGTATTCGCGAAGTGAGAAAATGTCCTCTCTGATTTTGTCGATAATCCGAAATTGTGCCTGATCCAGTCCCCACACCAGAACATGAATTTTACACCCGTCTTCGGGAAAGTAAGTGGTGACTTCGGTTCCCGTGAAGACATCTTCGGGGTGCTTTTCCATCAGTCGAAGCGAAGCCGTGATGTCGTTGTGGTCGGTTATCGTGACGAATGACATACCCTGCTGCTTTGCCGTGGCGTATACGTCTTCGGGGCAGGTATACGACTCGCGAGTCCCCAGCCGCTGAAGAAACCATTCCGAGGGGTGCGCGGAGAAGCAGGTGTGAACGTGTAAATCCGCCTTAGCCATGTTGTACTTCCTTACGGTAAAGGTCATAACCCACAAATTTACTCGGATAATAAATATGTGCGATTTCCTTTAGGAAATTGTTTGGGTAATGTTTGGTTTGTGTTTGGAAAATCGCACCGTTAACTGATAGGTGCGACTACGTGCGTTGAGGACAAGGGGGGACAAACTCATGGAATTCTAACTTTTCTGAAACCAACGCCAAACTTTTCTGTGGCATTTTACACAACGAAATCCTGAAAGCCTGCCCCGACCGTATCTCTGCCGGCGAGAATGCGCGAGGGGGAGCAATCGGGAACATACCAATTCCACCATCTGTGCATGCGTTGGACGGTCTCAGAGCCAAACACCAAACACCAAAACAGAGGAGACGTAGTATGAACCTCCGGAAAAACGCCACTGCCTTGGCTTTTTCGGCGATCGTGTCCGCAGGAATCACCCAAGCGGATAATTCTACTAGTTACGACTGGCCCATGTGGCGGGCAAACTCAAACCGAACCGCCACGACACCCGAACAACTTCCCGACAACCTGCACCTTCAATGGAAAAGAGAGTACGCAAAACCAATGGACGCCTGGGACAACCAGCAGGAAGAGTACTGCTACGGCGGACCCGGTCAGAAGGTTACCCAGAAACTCTCTTTCGACATCGCGTACCAGCCGATCGTGGCCGGGGGCAAAATGTTTGTCGGCTCCCCCAACAACGACCGCATGACCTGCATCGATCTGGAGACCGGTGCGGAAGAGTGGAAGTTCTACACCGACGGTCCGATTCGGTTTGCCCCGGTTGCCGCCGACGGCAAGCTGTATTTCGGCTCGGACGACGGATACCTGTATTGTCTGCAGCAGAGTGATGGATCTCTAGTGTGGAAGAAACGTGGCGGCCCGAGCGCTCGAAAGGTCCTGGGAAATGATCGGATGATGTCGGTTTGGCCTGTGCGAGGGGCGCCGGTAATTCCGACCCAGAGTATTTCCGCGGAAAATCCGGCGTATAGCATCTGGCTTGCCGGCAAGGAGGCCGAAGGTGCCGAAGACTACCGGATAAACTCCGGAAGTGACGATCAGGAAGAAGAGGTCGCTTCGGGATCGCACGATGCCGGTTCATCGGACCTGGAAATCGGCCGTGAGCACACTGATGAAGAGGACTACCAGCATATCGGTCTTCGGTTCACCAACGACTACTACAAGTTGGAGACCGGTGCAACCGTTTCCGAAGCCTACATACAGTTCGCGGTCGACGAACTCAAGGGAGCCTCGGACCCGCTGCAGGTGAAGATCTATGGTGAAGCTTCCGGTTCATCCGCGTCGTTCGACGACGTCGCCATTTCAGCTCGAACAAAAACCAGTGCCTCGGTCACCTGGGACATTCCCGTCTGGGAGAATGTTGGTGACGAAGGCGATGCTCAAAAATCCCCGGATATCAGCGCTATTGTTAACGAAATCGTGTCATCCTCCGACTGGAGTGTCGGTAGCCCCATTACCATTATAATAGAGCGCGTTTCCGGAACCGGCATCCGCTGTGCGGAGTCGGTCGACGGCAACGGGGTTGGTCCCGTGCTGACGGTGGTTTCGGACGGACTTGTTGAAAGTGATCACAACAAGCCTGAAGAGGTAGTGGGAGAAACAAACAGCGACGGTGACCGGGTCTACTTCTCCGCCGGCTCATACCCGTTTGAGGGTTCGTTTACCTACGCCTGCAAGGCTTCCGACGGGGAAATCGTCTGGCTTAACGACGGTACCCACCTGTACTTTACCGACAACCCGCACGGCGGATCGGAAGGGTATAACGGAAACGGCCCGCAGGGCTATCTGGTTACCGGTATGGAGGGGCGCCTGCTAATCCCCAACGGCCGAAACCGTCCCGCATGCTATTCTCGTGACGACGGATCCCTTCTGTACCATGAACTCCACCGAAACAACTCTTCGAAGGGTAACGGTGGGTACCAGGTTGTCGCAGTTGGTGGCGTTTTCTTCAACAATGGAATGGCCGGCGGCAATACGTTTGACTTGACAACTGGTTACAAGATTGCCAACGATGCACCGCCGCTGTATGATGAGGACCATATGCGCATCAAAGCCGGCTCAACGGTCTACGATGCCGGTCGCCTTTTCGACTACGAAGCAACCGAATTCAGCGTAACCGGTGGATCATTCAGTCACTCCTTCGACGCTCGTCCCGCCGGAATGCTGGCGTCGCACGGTCATCTGGTCGTTACCACCGTCGACGGAAACATCTACGCATTTGCCGGTGATGAAGTGGCCACGCCGACCGAGTACGCCTACGAGCCTGCGGCTGCTTCCTCCAACGACATCGATGTCGCCTCGATCCTTGCTTCGGCGGGATACGTTGACGGGTCCAAAGGCATTTGCCTCATGATCGGTGCGAACGCCGATAAAATGGAAGCTATTGCCTCGCAGAGTGACTTGACGGTTGTAGCGTTCTGCACCGACGACGCCAAAATCGCCGCGGCGCGTGAACAGCTCGACAATGTCGGTCTGTATGGGCACAAAGCTCATATTATATCGGAAAGTTTCGCCGAGGCCATGGTGCCGCCGAATGTTGCCCATGTGATCGTTGCGGGCGCCGATGACTTTCAGCTCTCCGGTGATATGGCCGAACTTGTCTTCAAAGCGCTTCGCCCGTACGGCGGAACCGCGGTGATGACGATTTCATCCGAAGCCACGGCCGCTCTTGACGACAAGAGCAATGCCGAAGCCGGTTGCTGCTCTCTGACAAAAGCCGGTGCCCTGCCGGGAGCCAGAGACTGGAACCATCAGATGGCCGATGCGCAGCAGACCAACTTCTCCACGGATACGCTTGTGAAGCTGCCGATGGGGGTTGTATGGTTCGGCGGAAGCGCGGACAATACCAACAACAAAATTTCACCGCGTCACGGCCACGGATCCTCTCCGCAGGTTATGGGTGGACGCTACTACATCACCGGTCTGAACACGCTTCGCTGCGTGGACGCCTACACCGGCCGCGTGTTGTGGGAAAAGACGATCGAGAATCTTGGACAGTTCTCAGAGTACACCGACCATCAGGCCGGTCAGCTCGCGCTTGGTGACAATTACGTGTCAACTCCCGACGGTATCTACTGTCTGGGAACACACGCAGACAACGATTTCCCGACTGAGTGTCACGTGTTCGATCCGATGACCGGTGAAGAGAAATCGTTCTCGCCGATTACTTTGCCCGACGGCATGGGATGGGGACATATCGTTGTATGGGAAGGCAAGCTTATCGCTACCGCCATGCCGATGGTTTTTGACACAATCGGATACGCGAATGATATGACCGTTCTTCCCGAGGGATGGGTGTATCAGGATTCCGATCCGCTGGTTGGTGTCGGTGGAATGGGAACCTGGAACGGTTCCACCAGTGAAAAGATTGTGGTTATGGATCTCAACGGAACCGTTCAGTGGCAGAAAGAAGCCGCGTACGGATTCTTCCACAATTCACTTGTCTGTGGCAACGGGAAGGTCTTCGCGATCGATCGCGTACCCTACGATGAAACACTGACTCTTGAGGAACGTATGGAAGGCAAGCGGGGCGGAAGTGCGCCGAAATCGGGCACGGACTTCTCGCTCAAACCGGCCGAGCTTCTCTGCTGGAACGCCGACGACGGTGCGCTTCTGTGGAAAAAGGCCAACGAAGACGGCGCGTTCGACAGCATTTTCGGAACCTGGCTTGCTTACTCCGAGAAGTACGACCTTCTGGTCGAATGTCAGCGTGCATCACGCGACTACATGGAACCGCATAAGAGCAGCGATCGGATGGCCGCCTGGAAGGGTGAAAGCGGTGATCTCGAATGGCGACACATCGGACGTTTCTACTGGGGCGGACCGGTTATGCTGAACGACTCCATGATCATTACCCAGAGTGGTAACGACATGGGCGCGGTCAACCTGATCACCGGTGAACCCTACAAAGTGATGAACCCGATGACCGGAAAAATGGACGACTTCGCCGGGTTCAAACGCTATGGATGCGGAACCGGTATCGGTTGTACCAACCTGATGATCTTCCGTTCCGGTAATGCCGGGTACTACGATCTGAATACTTTTTCGGGTACGGGTAACTGGGGTGGTTTCAAGACCGGTTGTACGATCAACCTCATGCCGGCCAATGGTATGATCGTGGCACCGGAATATACCCGAACCTGCGGATGCAGCTACCAGTTTCAGACTTCCTGCGCACTGGCGCATATCCCCGAAGTTGAGCAGTGGAGCTGCAACAAGAACCTTGGTCAGCAGTTCGCTATGAGCGGCGGTCGTATCCGCAAGCTCGGCGTGAACTTCGGAGCGATCGGTGACCGTGTCGACGACGAAGGGGTTCTGTGGCTGGAGTATCCGCTCGGAGAAGAAGCCGTCGGATACAACTACTCGGTGCCGGTAGAAATCAATGTCTCCGACAACGCCGAATACTTCAGACACCACTCGCTTCGGTTCATGGCCGAAGACGGAAGTGAATGGATCGCTTCTTCGGGTATCAAGGGTGCCGCAACCATTGAGATCGATATGGTTGGTGACAGCACTCATGTAATTGAAGTTGAAGACGGCGATGACCAGTATGTGACTGTACCGGTTGTCAGTCAGGCTGAATACTACGATGTAAAGCTGTACTTTGCCGAGCCGGAGGATGCGGCCCGTGGAGAAGTAACCGTTTACGTCAACGGTATTGCGACAACGGTGAATGTCGCGGATGAAGCCGGCGGTCTCAACAAGAGCATCTGCAAAACCGTGCCGGGTGTTTCCATTGCCGACAAACTCACCATACAGATGGCGGGCGGCAACGGTATGCCGATACTTTCGGGTATTTCGGCCGTGTCTTCCGAGGAAGTCGGTGTTGCCGGCTCCCGGGGTTCTTCGGAGTTCACCGAAGAATCGGCGACACAGGGTACTGAATCGAGTGCCTTTGGTGTCGGTGTGCGCGCCGGTATCGAAAGCGGCAAGAACTAAGCACACTGGGTAACTGATAGAGAGCGCCGGTGTTCCGCCGGCGCTCTTTCCATATCGGAGGGGACAAAGGAGAGATTGCATATGATACCGAGGATGAGAGTTCCTATTTCAACGACACAGGCTTTGCTTACAGTACTCATTTTCACTCAACTGATATCCGCATGTTCCATTCCGGTGTTCCGGTACGCCCGTGATCGCTGGGATGCCGACCTGTATCGGGTAACGGTTTTCTACAACGGGTCGTTAAAGGGCGATGACCTTGATCGATGCCGGGCAATTGCCGAGGAGAGCCGTGTGCGATACAGCGCCGGATTTCTCGGTGAAATCGAAGATCGGATGGAGACGGCCAATATTTCGGTGGGATTTGTCGATGTCGCCGGAGACCTTGATCCGGTGACCCGGAGGCTCTGGAAGGCGCAGCGAACCGAGAATCTTCCGTGGGTGGATGTGCGGTATCCCCGGTCAAAGTCGGGAACTCATACCCTTTTCAGGGGGCCGCTCAGCGCATTCGATGTAGGTTTGCTGTGCAACTCACCGGTTTTGAAGCAAACCAATGCGCTTCTTGCAGACGGCGCCAGTGCCGTCTGGGTGTTTCTGGAGTCGGGTGATAGGCGAGCCGATAGGAAAGCCGTGAAAAACCTGAAGAAGGCGCTTGCCGTGTGTGAGAAAGAAATTGAGCTTCCCGAAATTGATAAGCAGGATGCCGAGGAGTATCTCAGCTCGGACAACAAGCCGGCGCTCCGTATCGATTTCCCCATGGTGATGCTCGAACGGGATAAAAAAGAAGATATCGGTTTTGTTCACCAACTGGTCCGGTCAGAGCCGGCGCTGGCAAAATACCTCGACAAACCGCTCGCCTTTCCGGTATTCGGGAAAGGGCGTATCCTCTACGCACTTGCGGGTGAAGGCATCAACGGCGGGAATGTAAAGAAAGCGAACGACTTCCTCTGTGGTCCGTGCGCCTGTACGGTAAAGGAGCAGAACCCCGGCGTGGATCTGCTGATCAGGTCGGCGCCCGAGGTTGAAGAGGAAATGCTCGAAGCCGCGGTGTCTCCGGAGAAGAGTGACGTTAACCTTCAGTGGTTTGGGGCTTTT
>CAZEMW010000112.1:0-1044 GCA_964513105.1 uncultured Fibrobacterota bacterium | reverse complement strand
CCCCGTTTTTATTTTTTTTTAAACCTTGTGGTTTTGGGTTTTTTTGTTTTTATTTCTCCCCCCCACCCCCTCGCGTATCTCCGTGCCTCGATTGAGGCACGGAGATCCGCGACCGGCGAATATTCAACTGCGGTTGATCCTTGGATAACCGGATCAGGGTGGTAGGAAGATGAGTGTCCTTCCAAGACCGCTGATTGCCTTTTTTTTCTATCGATAGTATATTCGTAATACGATTAGGCTCTCGTTTAGGAGGTAGTATGACCACCGTTACTGTTTCGCCCAAGTATCAAATTGTTATCCCGAAGGAAATCCGAGAAGCGTGCGGGATTGTTCCGGGAGAAAAGGCTCAGATTATAGCGTACGAAAACAGAATCGAATTCATTCCAGTTAGGCCGCTTAAGGAGATGCGAGGCTTTCTCAAGGGGTTGGACACCTCAGTTCCCAGGGAAGGCGACCGAGTGTGAATATCGTTGATTCTTGCGGGTGGCTGGAGTATTTTGCGGACGGCCGCAATGCTGATTTCTTTGCATCCGCAATTGAGGATGTCGACATGCTTCTTGTCCCCTCAATTTGCCTGCTTGAAGTATTCAAACGCATAAGGCAGCAACGCGATGAAAACGCAGCACTTCAGGCAACCGCACTAATGAGTCAGGGAAGAGTCGTCGATCTATCTACGCCGGTAGCTCTTCGCGCCGCCCGCATTGGTTTTGACCTTAAGTTGCCGCTTGCCGATAGTGTTATTCTGGCTACCGCGCAGCTAAACAATTCTGTGGTCTGGACGCAGGATGCCGATTTCGATGGTATCGAGAACGTCAGGTACATAGAGAAAACCTCACCTTGATCCAGGTTGGGAAGCCGACTCGGGGGACTCTGGGCGATCTTGTTGGTCACAACCTCTTGATACGTTTCAAGGTCTTTGGGGGGCGGAGAATCCTTATTTAGTGCCTGTCCGAAAACCCCATTCAGCGCCTCGACCGGCTGCGAATGGACCTGACTTCGTTGTCCCAAGCCGTTCTGGGCGGAAGATATTCTATCCGTATTGCG
>CAZEMW010000111.1:5472-8173 GCA_964513105.1 uncultured Fibrobacterota bacterium | reverse complement strand
CGACAGAGCCTGCAGCAGACTTCGATTGCGATTACGAGCACGAGCACGATTACGAGCACGAGCGCGAGCGCGAGGGATGAGCTTCCCTGGTTGCGGCTATGGCGCGCCAGGATCTCCCCATCTCCCGTTTCCGCGAGAAAAGCCGGGGGATGAGGAGCCGGGTTGAACCGGAAGCCTCAGGTAGATATCCGGAATCCGGTCTGAACAAGCACTCGCTCTACTTTTCCTTCAGCCAGCAATCCCCAAACACCGCCAGGTCCATTACATCGATACTCTGCAGACCGGCACCGTTCTCTGATATATCAAGGTTGTATGTGGCATCCCATTCCGTATCGGTCTCCCGGGTCATCCACGCATCGCCGAACTCCTGAAGGTCATACAAGTCAACCTTTTCTTCGCTTCCCGCGGCAGTCACGTTGAAATTGCCCCGAAGCGTCGAGCCGGAGCGATAAACCTGTCCGGTTTCTTCGGTCAACAGAAACCCGGGAAGTTCGCCCGGAGTATTGTAGTGAGTTGCCAACATTGCCGCGCCGGTGACCTGAGCGGTATCGCCGGCCTCGATCAAAAATCCACGGTCCTGGAAAACCGGATGGTCCTTTGCCCTGAAGTGAATAAGAGCCCCGTCCCCGTTACCCGCAATCAGATCAGCACTTTCGGAGCCGTCGAGCCACACAAGGCAGGGGACGGCACGGTCGCCGACATCAATGGCACTTTCTGAGGCTTGAAGGGCCGTGGCCGGTTCCCAGGACGGAGATTCCCAGTCAAATGGAACCGCGGCCGGTGCCGCATGGAGCGTGCCGTCGTTGAACCCAAGTACCAGATCAGGCGCTCCGTCTGCATCTAAGTCTCCGACATCAAATCCCGTCATGCCCGGATAAATCGCCACAACAGTACCGTCGTCGAATGTGAGTGAGCCGTCGTTCGCGACATTAGGGAAGATCGTCAGATCACCGTTGCCGTCGGCCACGAGAATGTCCAATCTTCCATCCGAGTTCCAGTCGATACCCTTGAGGCCACGAATACCCGCCGGTACACTCAATAAGCTCCCCGTTGAGTTCATCGGAGCAGATGCCGCCTGGAAATCTGCTCCGGTTTTCGCATAATAATCGAAAGAGCCCCCTTCGTTCCCAAACAGCAGATCATCGTCACCGTCGCGATCGAAATCGCCGGACACGGCGTAGGTGGGCTCGAGAGTTGTCAAAGGAGCGCCGTCAACCAGAACATCTTCGGCAGCTTCGATCGTCAGAGGAACCCGAGGACGCATGGTAACGCTGAGTGGTGTCGTTGCACCCGAGGTAACCTCAACAGAGAAGTATTCCGTTCTCTTCGTTGGCTCCACTATGCACAGGGAAACGAACCCCGGCCGCAACCCATCGATCGTACCGTTCCCGTCAAGCGCTTTTTGACCAGGCCAATCATGAGAGGCATGGATATAGACGTCGGCCTCCGATGAGAGCCCGTCGACCGCAATGCCGCCACCCTCAACAAACGTTGCTTCCAGAGAGTAGGACGCGTCCATTATGAAGGTAATCATGGTATCCTGGAGGCCATCCACCGGGACGCCGGTCCAGCCGCCGAAATACCATCCGGCATCCGCCACGGCGTTCAGGGTAACAGTGGCACCATCGGGATAGGTCGGTCCCGGAGGATTCAATTGAATAACTCCATTTCCGGAGGGAACAACGGAAAGGGTACGCATCTGCCGGGTGAAATCAGCAGTTATCGTTGCCGGACCTGCCGTGAGACGTACCTCAGTTGTGGCCGCGCCTGCATTGTCGAAACGTACGCCGCTCTCGGCAGTGGTCCAGCCGACAAAAACAAATCCTTCATCAGGCTGTGCTTCCAGTGTCGTTGCTACCCCATGAGAGACGGTCACCGGTGATGTCGCGGGCGAAACGATCGATCCGCCGGTTCCCGCAACGACATCCAGTTGATATTCATTCAGTCCAAATACAGCGGTCACGGAAAGATCACCGGTTAGCGTGACGGATTCGGGATTACTGCTTCCCGACAGATCTCCAGACCAGCCGGTGAAATGGTAGCCTTCATCCGGGATGGCCGTTAGTTCCACCACCGACCCCGGAGCATAGGTGCTTTGCATCGGGTCACGTTCGACGCTGCCGTTTTGAGCCGTGACGGTGATCGTGTAATCGGGCTCAAACAGCGCTTCAACTGCAGCATCACCGGCGGTCAGGGTGACTGAAGTGGATACCGCGTTTGGATCTGCGACGGTTACGCCTTCTCCTGAGGTTACCTCCCAGTGGGAGAAGTGATAGTTTTCCGCGGCAGTCGCCGAAAGGGTGGTTTGTACCCCGTACGCCACGGTTGTCGGTGAAGAGGACGGTTGGGATATGGAACCGCCGGTACCTGCCGTTACGGATAGACTGTACTGTTCCAGGGTGTAATTTGCGGTGACAGTAGCATCTCCGTTGGTAAGTACGACTGATGTAGCGGGCGCGTACGCGTCTGTAATAGTCACCCCGTTTCCGGTCACCGTCCACTCCGTGAAATCATAGCCGGTGTTTTCCTGAGCAACAATAGTGGTGGACGATCCGTGGACGATCGAGACCGGCGAAGAGCTCGGCTGTGATATGGTGCCTCCCGCAGCACTCTCAACACTCAAAGAATAGACCGGCAGGAGCGTTATCGTGCCCGAACCAGGCGTGGACACATAGTCGCGTTCGTAATCGCTGGATACGAA
>CAZEMW010000111.1:4653-5462 GCA_964513105.1 uncultured Fibrobacterota bacterium | reverse complement strand
TTCAGCCGACGCAATCTCGATTTGAGCCGAATTCCCTGCACCGAGAGTGGTGCTGAAGGTGACGGCTGCAATAAGTCCAAATCCGTCGGGAGCTTCGACAGTATCGGTCCCAACCAGTGAATGGTAAAACTCCAGGGTATCTACATCGGAGGATGCCCCAGCCGGAACAGTTGCACCGTGACAGCAAACCGTACCTCCGTTTGCCGCGAGAATATTGGCGATCGCGGGATTGGTCAGGTCGACCGATGAATGCTCATATGTCAGAAGTGACCGGTCGAAAGTCAGCCGGAAGGCATAGGTGTCGAGATCCTTCACCTCGTTGGCGACCACGGCTATCGTCACCTCACCATTTGCGTCAATCGAACGTGTTTCGTCAATCATACCGGACCCCACCGTCTGAGGATCCGTATCGATGAGTAGTTGTGCTTCGCTGTTCGGTCCGGCCGTAAGAGCCCCAACCGCAACGACAATTATCGCGAGGATTGTCCAGGGTTTCATTTATGTGTCCTTTCGATTTCGTGCGGAGAATGAAAGCGGCGCACGGATCGGTTTCTATTTGGCCTTGCCCCAGGTGTCACCGAAACGGGTCAAGTCACCGGCATCGATGCTTTGGCGTCCCTCGTTATTCGGCGTCAGGTCGAGATTGCACGGTCGACTGGAATCCCAGGTTTCATCCAGTTCTTCGGCACCGAACGCGTCTCCGAATTCTGCAAAATCGTTTAGATCCACAATGTCGATCATTTCAATGAAATATTCTCCGCGGAGGCGGCTTTTCAGGTCTGTGTCGTATTCTGATCTGAGTTTGAACG
>CAZEMW010000111.1:0-4643 GCA_964513105.1 uncultured Fibrobacterota bacterium | reverse complement strand
TTTCAGGACCGCGGCGTAATCGGCGCCGAGGATGATCGCCGGCAGGGAGTCTATTGTTGCCGGAATGAGTGCCGGAAAGCTCGATCCCCCCGTCTGCAGCGCCGCGCCACCGGCATTGAATTCTCCCGCAGGTCGGTAAAGACCGTTCTCCAGAGCGGTGAACAGGTATATCGAACCGTCGTCGCTCCCGGTGAGAAGATCAAGTATGCCGTCCCCCGAATAGTCAACCATACATGGTGCGGCACTCGAGGCGGTTACGATTGAGCCCCGGGAGGTTTCCAAAGAGACCGGCGTTTCCCAGGCGGGGGAATCCCACTTGGTTCCGGAGAATTGAGATCGCTTGACCTCTCCATCCTCAAATCCGATTACGAAATCGGGATATCCATCCAGGTTGTAGTCTACAATGTCAAACCCGAATACATCTCCTTCGGGGACCTCATACAGAATCGTCGGTGATTCGAACCGAAAATCCGATACCTCGCCCGTCCGTCGGTACAGCGAGATCGTATTCGTAGAGTCGGCTACAACTAAATCAATTTTCCCGTCGGCGTTCCAGTCGACCGAACGGATACCGCGAATGCCCTCGGACACTTCCAGAGAAACACCGGCTTCGGTGGTGGGGCCCGGGCAGGCAACATATCCGGTATCGTCACGGCGGTAGCAGGTAAAGAGACCGGACCGTGATCCAAGCAGAAGATCGTTGTCCGCATCGTTGTCAAAGTCTTCGAAAACCGCATACGAGGCCTCGACCGCGGTAATGGCGTTGCCGTCGCAGGTTATCGTGATGGTATCGGTGAACATGAGAGGGATGAGACCGGCCGAACCGACCGCCAATGTGTCAATACCCGCCGATGACACGGTGACGGACGAATATACCGTCCGACGACCGGGAGCGCGGACAGCAAGTCGATTAACTCCCGGAGGAAGTCCGATAACGGTTCCTTCACCGACACGCACCTGTCTTCCAATCCATCCATTTGCGGCATAGGCAAAAACGTTCGCGTCGTCGGGGATGTGCTGTACGTAAACACTGCCGGTCGAAGCTGCAAACAGTGCCGAAATTTCGGCATCTTCATTTCCCAATGTGACGGTGGTGATTTCGGAGAATGGAGCGGCAATTGTCGCCGAGCCGTTTGTGATCACCCAGCGATCGAATGTGAAACCCTGTTCCGGCGTTGCCTCTATGGTACGAGTATATCCTGCGACGGTAGTGATAGTACGTGAGGGCGTCACCATCCCACCTTCACCCGCGGACAGTGTCAGTTCTCGAGATTCGGGTCCGGTATAGGCGTACAAGCGTGCGGCATCCTCATCGGATATCGCCGTTCCGTATATACGCAAATCGTCGACAAGCCCGTTCCATGATACAGACGAATTGGAGGCACCTTTCCCCACAATGAATTTTTGAATATTGCTGCTCGTCCCGTTCGGGGGTTGCTTGTCCGTTGTGCCATTGTCAATATACGCATTCTCGTCGAGTGCACCGTTGACATACAAACGCATGTTCCCACCCGATTTCCAGGCGACTACCAGGTGCTGCCAGTCGGTTATTTGCAGATCGGCAGAACTCTCCAGTCCCTGGTATCCATCCGCGCATTCGACAACCGCCTTTATGACCTGATCCCGCCCGCTACGGTAACCGCCTTTATCGTATCGCATCGTGAACGGTAAATCATAGGTCTCATCTCCCGAGTTTTGTCCGAAAATGAACCCGCGATCCGTGTTGGTTTCGTTGGACTTGATCCAGACGGAAATGCTGAACTCCGAGAGGCCGTTGAGATAGATGTCTGCATCCTCGTCTACCACACTGTCGCCGACCGCCCCGCTGAATGAGAGGGCCGACCCAAGTTGTCCCGTAACTCTCGTCGCGTTTGCAATGGATGCATCTCTTCCGTGTCCCGAAGAATCAAAGGCAGTCGTACCCGCGGCTTCATCGAATCCATAGTGCACCAGCAGTCCTGCATTGATTGACTGCAATTCAAACGGAACCGAGACCGCGGTCATTTCATTGCCGGCATAGGAGGCATCCCGGACCCCCGATACACTGAGACTATATTCGAGATCATAGGTGAGGGGAGAGATGAAAAGGCGCACTTGAGAGTTATCGAAGGCCTTTCGTACGCTGTCGATGATTACACCGTTGTCGATGGAATAATGGGCCGGATCAACTGCCGTGGAGGAGTCGATCGGCTCAGTAAAGGCTACAAGAAGCGACTGAAGGGCCTCGGCCTTGACCGAAAGGATCTCGGGAGCGATTGTGTCGGGACGTATCGTTAGGCTGATTTCGCCGTTGGTGGTATCGCCGGAGATATCGACAGCCCGGAAGTGTATGGTATGATCACCGGGACTTGGTGTATCCCATTGCGAGTGGTAGTGGCCATTATCTCCTTTGGTGGTCGGAGTAAAGATGGATGTATCTATCGCTGTCTCAACTTCGATGATTTCCCCGTCACAATCAGCAGCGGCTATAATCAGTGATATAGTATCTGTTTCACCGACACTGTCGCCGTCGATGTGAGATACGGCACAAATTGCCGGCGGTATGTTGCCGCGAAGTACGGGATCGAGTCTATCCTCGATAACACGAGCGAATTTTTTATAGCCGCTGTCGTTTGGAAAAAGGCCGTCGGGGGTCAGGTCGGTATTTTCGTTCAGCGCTCGTCTGCCGTCCACATAGACATAGCGACTGTTTTGTCGGACCCTGTTGAAAACCTCCCGCTCAATTCCCCGGGCGAATGGCGCGATGGAGTCGGGGGCGTGGCCGGCATCGGTAATTGGAGTCGGGGAAGAAACCAGAATGGCGGCATGTGGCCGGAGTGTTTGAATGCTGTCGAGGATCGCCCGTAGATCGGCCAGTCTCTGGGCTACGGAACGGTCGCCGGGCTCATGTTCTCCGGCGGTCAGCAGTACGGCTTCACTGGAAAAGGGGCTTATCAGACCGCGGATTTCGGTCCGGAGATTTGTGAGCGTGTATCCGCCGTGGCCTTCATGGTTCTGATCAATGTGCGTGGGGCCGGAGCTTCGGGATCCCACAAAGTCAATGTTGAGACCGGAACTGATCGCAGGCCACAACCAGGTCCGATATCCACCATCATCGTCGCTTCCCTCTCCCACGGTAAGCGATCCCCCAAGCGGCTGTATTTCGTAGGAGCCGATTGTCAGGTCGGAAGAACGTGAGGTTCCATTATAGCCGGACACGCTGACGGCGCGCGCGGTTATGCTATAGGTGCCCGCGGGCGGCGTGACCCAGGCGAAACTGTAGGGCGCCGAAAAGTCTTCGCCCACTTTGACTCCGTCTACCAGGAACTCGACTTTTTCGAGATCCTCGGAGATAAAATCCGCTCGAGCCCGCATGGTCACGGAAACACCTTCGGGAAGCAGTTCTCCGTCGAAGGGCGCCGTAAGCGAGATCCAGGGAGCGGAAAGGATTCTTTGGATTCCCGTATGCCACACCTCGGCCATCAATTGCTGGCCTTCATCATTGGGATGCACCCCGTCTCCCGACTCAATTATCTCGTACAAACCGGGAATTGCGTTGAGATCCACAAAATGAACCTTTCGACCGCGCCGCGCCCACGCCTCGACTGTATCGGGAATGTGCGGATTGAAGGCGTCTACCAAATCATTCAGACAGCCGGTGTAGCAGTTGTCTCCGGAATAGCAGACACTCATCGGCGTAACGCTCGAAACGATGACATGTGCGTCGGGAGAAATCGTGGTAATGCTGTCAAGAAGGCGACTGTACCGCGCCGGCATTCCCGGCAGGCTGTCCGGGACATGCCAGAGGTCGTTCGTGCCGATCAAGAGCAGAACTATGTCCGGTTGTGAGGGATAGCTCTCGGTCCAGGTTCGATAGTGTTCGGCAAGCCCCTTCTCCGAGCGATCCCACCGCCAGGCGTTGTCGTCGGTTTTCGGGTACCAGGCAGGATCACAGGGTACGTTTTCGAATCCCGTTCCTTGAATAATCCATCCCGGGTGTCCCTCGTGATCCGGGTCATAACCCTCGGGGGCATTGCCGTCGGTGTTCGTTCCGAAGTAATCAACCGTCACCGCGTCGTTGGCGAGCAAATCCGCAAGATGATATCGGTAGTTGCCGGTGGTTATCGAATTGCCCAGCGGCGTTACTCGAAGAGTTTCGGGAGGAGTCGGCATGATGGAAAGAACGGGTTCCTTTGGAGCACCCCATATAAAAACCGCTGAAATAAGAAAAACAATGATCCCCTTGAAGGGCAGTCTGAGAAACGGTGTGGACACGTTGCCTCCCGTGCGCGATATACTCGATCTTTCGGCGCGAATTTCCGGTTTTGCCGCGAAAGCCTCTGCGACGCAGAGCGAGAAAACCCCGCAGAAATCCTTAATACCGATTGATCGGTGGTAACAACTCTTGGAAAATCAAGTACTTACTTCCGATACGCAGGCATTCCTGGAGCACGGAAGAACGAAATGCATCTCAGCCGAATATAAGCCATGTTCGCCACAATGGGCAATTGAATCTTGCTTTTTCGTTTTCGTGGTTCGAAAACCAGAACGACAGGCGGTGTGGAACCAAGGAAAACATCAAACCATGCTACATTCGCCGCGATGTCCGGGGGCCCGCAAGCCCGGCGTGCACACCGACAAATTCACCATTGTCGGCAGAAACA
>CAZEMW010000110.1:0-8204 GCA_964513105.1 uncultured Fibrobacterota bacterium | reverse complement strand
CCGCAATAGATATAGAATATCTTCCGCCCAGAACGGCTTGGGACAACGAAGCCAGGCGCCTTCGCAGCCGGTCGAGGCGCTGAATGGGGTTTTCGGACGGGCACTGTCTAACGGCAATCTATAGATTGTGGGATTCCGCACTGGAAAACAAAGTACCGAGGGTACTGAGAAGGTATATTTTACTGTTCTTTGGTGCTCGCGGTGGCTTGTGGCCCATAATACTTATTGGTAATCCTGTTTCTTCGCAAATCCGGCAACATGCTGTTCCCAGTTTCGTAAGGGACCTCCAAACAAACCCGTTTCGCCCGGGTAGAAATCATACTCAGGGCATTCGACTAAGATCCGTCTCAAGTGGCGTACACAAGCAGTGGAATCAGTCATGCGGGCGCGAGAGTCGAGATGACCTCGCCATGAATAATTGTTGTACCTGGAACTTTGTATATTGGCATTTACCCGGCACGCCTTCGGGCTCCGAGGGTCCAATCAACGTCTACAGTGCAGATCTTTCTCGAGAGAATGTACGGACTGGTTTTCGACCGGTAATTGCGCACCATCTCTCCGGAGCCGATTGCCGGCATATGCTTTGCGTTGGCTCCGCCGAACGGTGTCATCCCGAAAAGCCATTTACAGGAGGTATGAAATGAAGAAAACGCCACTGTCTCACGCCAAAATGGGCAAAGGAACGGCTCTCATGGTAGCGGTCCCCGCCGCATTGGGTCTCGGAGGTGTTCTCATTAAGGCGATCGGACATGGAAAAAACGGAAAAGCCCAGAGACTCCGTGATGAGCTGCAGGGGGTCACCGACAAGCTATACGACGATCTGGATATAACGTTCAGTCAGGTCAAAGACTCCATTCGAGGCGATTCCCCGGAAAAGCTGGAAAAGAGCATCGATAGTGCCGTGGAGAATGCCAAGGAGCGTCTTGATGCCGTTGCCGCCGATGCAAAAGACGGCATTCGCAAAGCCGGATCGATCAACTACTGAAATGTAAGGAACTAATCGGTAATGTCGAGCGCAAAAGAACACCCCTCGTGGGCAACGCTCATTCGGGATCTTCGAACACAGGTACTCTCGCTTCTTCAGGCGGAAATTACTCTTGCCAAGACGGAAATGAAGCAGATTGCACGCAATTATGCGGGCAAGAGTGTTCTTCTGTTTGTCGGAATTCCGATCGTGCTGACCGGCGGATGGTTTCTGCTTCTTGCACTTGCGCTCCTTGGTGCGGATCTTTTCGAACGTCTTGGCCTATCTCGCCTTACCGCCCTCTGGCTCGGGTTTGCCGCAACCGGAGGGCTGTTTGTAGTCGGTGGGGGAATAACCGCACTTCTTGGAATACGCGGAATGAAAAAGCTTTCCGCCAGGCCGGAAAAGACAATCTCCGCAATGAAAGAGGACGATACGCCGGAGGAGATAGGCCATGGGTGACGGCACCGTCTCGGAAGAGAGAATGATCGAGCTGATGAAGGAGATTCGAAAAGCCCGCGTGGATCTGAACAACACAACAGGCCTGATCCGAAACAAGGCGAAGAGCACCGGAAAGAGAATCGCCCGAATCGGGTTATTTTTCGGTGCCGGTCTCGTCTTCCTGTTGATTATGCGCACCGTTCTCTGCTTTTTCGGTCACAGCAAGCGATAAGACAACGCCGTTATAATCATTTTCTCATCTGCGAAAACCGGTAAACATAGAGCGATTCGAAACGAACTGTTTCTGAAATGATTTCACAAGAGTGGCTTCTGTTTGACTGAAACTCCATGCGCTCCGCCGATATGCATTGTGCTAAACAGTGTCTGTCCGGAAACCCGCTTTGGTGTGTCGGCCGAGCGAGAAAGCGCTTGGCGAGGCGTCCCAAATCGCCGTATCCACGGCGATACGGGGATTTGGGACAACGAAGCCAAGCGCTTTCGCAGCCGGTCGACACGCCGAATGGGGTTTTCGGATAGGCACTAAACAGTAGTAAATAGCGAGCCGGTCTGAGGATCCACCAAACGAGCCGGATGACATGATGTATCTTGCCTTTCTGCCCTTCAAAGGGATTTTTCCGGACGGGCGAGATGAAAGCCGTCGACAACGTGTCCTCATACCGCCGTTTTCGACGGGCAACACTTCCCCGCACGGCTGAGCATGACGCCGGGAAACACATGCGGATGGAAGGCAGAGAAAATCAGGGCCGCGTTGCTGTACTCCCGCCCCTCATACGCTTCTGAGCCATAGCGCGCACGAAGCTGAGAGAAGGTAGCCGACCGGGAATAGAATTTCGGTCATAATATTCAATACCCTGGAACAGCGCATCGATGCGGCGATTTCCCGGTCCATATAAACTCCAGAGAAAGGAGACACCATGAGTGCTGCAAAAAGTGGTGATAAGGTGAAAGTTAATTACGTAGGGAAACTGACGGACGGTACCGTATTTGATTCCTCGGAAGGTCGTGCCCCGCTTGAATTCACTCTTGGTGAAGGCATGGTGATCAAGGGATTTGAGGAGGCCGTTGCCGACATGTCCGAAGGTGAGAGCAAGGAAGTAACAATCCCGGCTCAGGAAGCCTACGGTGAGCGAAGAGAGGACCTCATTGTACCCGTGGCCCGCGAGCAGTTCCCCGACAACCTGGAACTGAAAGTCGGTGGAACCATCCAGGTGAAACTTCAGGACGGCAGAACGGCTCAGGCCGGTATTGCCGAAATTAAAGAGGACCAGGTAACCCTCGACATGAACCATCCACTTGCCGGTAAAGATCTTAACTTTACTATTGAGCTTGCCGAAGTGGACAAACCCAGCAAGTAGGGCTGTTTCGGTCCTGATAATTGAAAGGAAACGTGGATGAAACACAAGTTTTTGGCTGTTGGCCTTTTGCTCGTGGGAGCTTTCCAGTCCTGTACCAGTGATGACGGCTCTACCGGTGGTAAGAAAGTCAATCTTGAGGATCCTCAGGAAAAATTCTCTTACGCAATTGGTATGGATGTCGGTGCGTCAATGGAGGATTTCAGCGATCGACTGGATCGTGATGCACTGATTGCCGCAATAACCGATGTTCTTGATGGAAAAGAACCGCAATTGACGCAACAGGAAGCAAATGCGGTGAAGCAGGAGGTTTTCGCGGAACTTCGTGAAAAACAGATGGAGGAACGAGAGACCGCATCCTCCGATAATCTGAAAGAAGGTTCGGACTTTCGTGAAGAGAACAAGGCAAAAGAGGATGTCGTCGTTACCGAGAGCGGACTTCAGATGCAGGTTATCAATGAAGGTACCGGCCCGTCTCCCAGCGCCGACGATCAGGTGAAAGTACATTATCGCGGAACTCTTATCGACAGTACCGAGTTTGACAACTCTTACTCTCGGGGCGAGCCCGCCGTCTTCCGGGTCGATCAGGTAATCCCGGGCTGGTCCGAAGGACTTCAGAAGATGAAGGTGGGCGGAAAATATCGCCTCGTGATTCCGCCGGAACTCGGTTACGGTGAACGGGGTGCCGGTCGCGATATCGGACCGAACGAAACGCTTGTTTTCGAAGTTGAGCTTCTCGACATTGTAGATGGAGAGGGCGAATAACATTCGAAGTAAGCGGACGAATACATTCAGGATCAAAGCGGCGTCAAAACTCAGTTTTGGCGCCGTTTTTGATATCTAGTGCCTGTCGTCGCCAAATGAGCCGGGGGGGGTGTATTCATGGAGGATCGATCTACGGAAGTGGTATTGCGCAATCATCTTGAACGTGCACTACGGGGTGATCTCGACGGAGATATCGCCGAAAACTTCGCGCCGGACAGCGTTCTGCTGACCACGTATGGAACCTTTCGCGGTTTCCAGGGAATTCGGGCCGCCGCCAAACTTCTGAATGATCAGCTCGGGAGTACAACATATGAATACACCAATGTTGTCTCTGAGGGCGAAATTGGTTTTCTTGAATGGCGCGCAGAAGCCCCCCGCGCCCGAGTCACCGACGGTGCCGATACCTTTCTTATACGCGATGGGAAAATCCGAACCATGACTATTCACTACACGGTGGAGCCGGTTGACCCGGGATTAGACTGATCCGCGCCCCCGCATGCGGGAAAAAATGGGTAATTCGTTTTGGAGTGTTCTTTGACCTTGCGTCAAGTTTTATACTCGCAGATCGAAATGGGGAGCGTTTCACCGGATCGAGGCGGGAATTCTCCATACACGAGTTCTGCTTCGCTGACTGAAGAATGGCTTGTGTGGGTAGAACTCAATCGTACTCAGTGCTGCTTCGGCAGCACGGTACTCAGGCCCTGATGGGCCGGTACTCGTACTCGAAAATCGAGTACTTCGATTTGATAGATACGGCATCGAATAAGCGAACCCCGGAAAGCTCGATTCACGAGTACCGCACCGCTCCGCGACGCTGAGTACCGTTCTGCCGCACTGCGGCCTCACTGAGTACGAGTACCGATTCGCCGATTTTTTGTTCAGTATTCCAGATGCTCGTGAATGACCGCCAATTGTTCCCGTAAATCACGGATTTCCTGTTCCCAAAACCGGTCACTTCCCCAGTCGGGGAAATTGCGGCGGAACTGGTGGTCGTTTCGCTGACGGCTCACCCAAGCGAGGAAATAAATCATTCGCATTGCTCTGAGCGGCTCTATAAGTCTGATTGAGGATCGGTCAATGTGACGCATGCGTTCATACCCGGCAAGAAGAAGATCGATTTCTCTTCGGGCCTTATTCGCATGTTCGGGAAGCAGAAGCCAGAGATCCTGCATAGCAGGTCCCATTGCCATATCGTCGAAATCGATTATCATGAGACCCTCATCGAGACGATCGAGAATGTTGCCCTGATGGCAGTCTCCGTGGACTCGGATGCGCCGTTCTTCGGCAAAGAGTGGGACGGCAAGATCAATAATCCTTCGGGCGGTTGAAGAATACCGCTCTGAGTACTGTGAGGGGATCACATGCTCCAGGAGGTAGGCAAGATCCGCTTCCGTCGAGATTTTGGGATCGATGACGACTCGCTCCGTCGCCTCTCGTCGTTCTCCCACCAGATGTATCCGGGCAATCAGGCTTCCCAGCCGCTGCCAGTCTGCATCGGTATTGACTTCAAACTGCCGCCCGCCCTTTTTGGGAAACACGGCAAACGGAATTCCTTCGCAGTCGGCCAGGATGTCGCCGTCGGAGAGGTGAATCGGCGCCACCACCGGAATATCCATTTCGGCACATTCCAGCACAAACCGATGCTCCTGCGCAATGGCTTCACGGGTCCACCGGTCGGGACGATAAAACTTCGCCACGATTCTGCTTCCGTCTTTCGTCTGAAGCTCGTACACCCGGTTGATATAGCTTGGAAACGGATGATTATATGCGGTCAGGGGCTCACGAATGGCCTCTTCAACAGCATTCAGCATCTTATCCGGAGTGAGCCGGTCAAACGCTCCCGGCTGGGATTTCTCCTGGGTCATCTGTATCTCTCCATCCTGAACTCGAATGGGATCGAATCCGTCCTCATATCTTCAAGCCGGCCTTCCCATTTCAGTTTGCCGCGTACATCCCGAATGCCCATCCAGAATATACACATCGTGAAGGGAGTACGTCCCAAGCCGCCCACTGTTTTGATCCCGACGGCAGAGCCCATATGGATTGTCCCCTCTAAGCCTGGATTCTGAAGCGTGCGCGAGAGTCTGTGACTGGACGACGATTTTCTGTTGTTACCAAACCGATTCGGGATTATATTTAGTTTAGTATCACGGAATTACAATGGATCGTTGAAGTATGATCACACCGAAAAAAACATATTATTCAATCAGAGAGGTCTGTCAGCGAACAGGCCTTGAGCCGCACGTATTGCGCTACTGGGAGAATGAATTCTCTCAGCTTCGGCCCAAGAAAAACCGTGCGGGGAACCGAGCATATCGTGAAAAGGATATTGAGGTTGTCGAAGCGATAAAGGCGCTACTCTACGAGGAACAGTTCACCATCTCGGGTGCGAAAAGAAAGATGGCGGAACAGAAAGAAGCCGCCCCCGTCGGATCCCCCTCACCTGCCGCCTGTGCGACACCGCCTCAGCAGCCCGACGGACACGATCCGCAAGCACGACGGGTTATCGAGGATGCCGTCGTCGGTTTGAGAGATGTTTTAAAGACGTTGCGCAGTGCAGGAGCCGGGTGATTGCCTGGATTGACTGCAACTGGTTTTTCCACATCAAATCTCGCTCAACTCCAGTTGTTTCCTGATCAGCCTGACCAAACTTTCTTTCACTTCCTGATGCCTCGGCACCGGAGCTTGTTTGCCGTTTTGGGGATTAAGGTAGATATCATGCCTGCTGCCGTGCCTCTTCAGGACACATCCGGATTTTGTAAGCTTCTTTATCAGTAATCCTCTTTTCAAACCTCAAATCCCACTTCCAAACAATGGGATTCAGGATGTTCCACATCCGGGTCGGAACTTTCAAGCATGAGATGATAGGCTTCGTCAATATTCTGTTTCAGGTCGTCGAGTGTTTCACCCTGACTGAAAACGCCGGGCACCTCTCTTAGTTTTCCAACATACCACCCCTCATCAATCCAGTACTCCAGTGTGAAAAATCTCTTCATTCGAACTCCTTATGCGTTAAGGATGCTTTTCATTAGCTCAAACGAAACAGCATCGACCGGAAACGACATGGACCCAGCCCCCAAAGCGAGAACTGCCATCTGTCTTCGACCAGGCTCAGCCCAAGTGATACTTTTCCTGGTACTGCAAATAATACTCCAGAACAGGCAAAATTTATCAGACAAGAGGGAGGTAACTTCGACAGATGCACATTCAGCCGATTGTGCCGGACTACGGCCTCATCCTCTAGTATAAATACGTAGCAGGCGCCGACAAAGTATCCCTGCAACTCGGCCCTTCCGGACACGGAGCTACCGGCCCTGCAGTAACATCGGCCGCAACGCCTCCCAGGCCGAACGCGGCGAGACATACGAGTTTATCGCATAGTACTGATACCACCCACAGTTCTTCGTGCAATCTTTCATAGACTGCCGCATCGTTGCGGCTTCTGTCGACTGCAGCCATTCGGTGAGATCCACTTCGGCCAGATCCGGGCCCTTTTGCCCCTGTATGTTGCAGGGATAGAACAATTTTCCGTCCGGAGCGATAATTACCGACGCCGATGAGCATTTTTGGGCGCGATATGCCTTGAAAAACTCTCGAGGCGTATGCATCGTGTTCGGATATTTCCTGCGCAAAGCCATCAGTGTTTTCTCCAGGGCATCCATGTCCGGAAAGCAGTCCTTTGCGTTCTCCATGGCCGCCGCCGGAATGACCACCACGTTTGCGCCCGCCGAACGACACCGACGAATTTTGTCTTCGAGCACCGAAACGCTGTCGCAGGTCACCACCACCTGCACCGAAACCTGCGTCGGGAGCCTGGTTAATTCGGGAAGCAGATCGAACATATCGAGATTACCGTGGCCTTCATCGATGGAAACATGTAGAAAATCGATATACCGTGCATACTCGGTAAGTGGATACTCAAGAAGATTTCGGGCGCTGGTCGTGAAAAGCAAATAGAAATTGCAGGATCGTGCGTACCGGAGCAGCTCTCCGATATCGTCCCGAAGAAGCGGCTCACCCCCTTCGAAACTGGTCATCAGGACCGAAGAACGAGACAGATTGTCGAGAATGCTTTTTATCCGGTCGGTGCCCGGATCGGGAACCGGATCTTTTTTCACATTACAGAACGGACACCCGAAATGACACCGCGACGTCACTTTCAGCGAAGCATAAAACGGAAACACCGCATCACGGGCTCGAGCATTGCGCCAGAGTGCTCGTGCGGTGGGAACGTAGGCCGACGGTCTCAGTATTCTCATTTCGGTCTCCCGTTATCACCCACAAAGGTGAGTGAAGGGTACTAGAAGTAGATTGTCGTCGAGCATCTCAATTCTTTCTCCATTGTCCACGACGATGCCGAAAGGGGACCCATGGTGGCCGATGAAATCCCGAATACAGGTGAGTCGCCTTGGATGAACTTTTCCGGCGTACTTGATCTCAATCGGAATCAGGCCATAATCAGTTTCGATGATGAGGTCGATTTCTCCGCCGCCACGGGTACGATAATGGTACATACTGAACGGAACCGCTTCAGCCTGCAGCATCTTTGAAATCTCCTCAACAACGAATCCTTCCCAGGAATGACCAAGAATCGGATGCGCCAACAGGTCTTCCGGAGCAGCAATACGAAGCAGGTGGTGCAAAAGCCCGGAGTCGCGAAG
>CAZEMW010000109.1:1716-8235 GCA_964513105.1 uncultured Fibrobacterota bacterium | reverse complement strand
AAAAGGGCATCTTCCCGATTGAAATCGGGACTCGATGTCCATTTTCGGGAGTTTTGGGACAGGCACTACCTATTCCGCCGGATTTTCGCGAGCGTTCTCCGTATCATCATTCGCACCCCCCGGGATCTTCGGGTATCAAAACCTGGAATCAAAATGTCCGCCCTTCCGCCAACACAAACCACGGTTGGTAATGAAGGCTGTTGTGTCTGGAGAGCACTGAATGGATCGCCGAATTCTCGTCATGCTGGCTTGCATTGCAGTCTGTTTCGGGATAATTACGTACAAGATTAAGGTTCTTCATTTCCATCCGCGAATGGCGATTCCAGTCTACGCGCATCGGCTTTCGCTTCGTATGGACCTGGACGGGCACGGACGGGACGTCTCGGTGAGAACCTTTTTACCGGCCACCGACGATCGTCAAAAGGTGTCACTTCTGCGAATCAATCCCAATACGATGACCTACCGGTTGGATCCGGAGGGCGTGAACCAGCGCATTCGGTTTTCGGGTGACGAGGTGAAAGGGCACACGGAGATATCATACTCCTGCCGAGTCAGAACCAAGCGCATGGAATGTCGGCTTCCGGATTCGCTGAGTATTCCGGGGCAGGATCACGTGCACAACGGATATGGGGCCGAGGATCTCGCGGCTACCCCCTACGTCCAGAAAGACGATCCCGCAATAGCCGGGCTTGCCGAACGCCTGGGGCTTTCCGAATCACGGAATGCGATCTGGATAACCGGAAAGGCGTACGAATTTGCCGCCGATTCGCTCAAGTCGGCAAAATTCAGTGCGCGAACCGATGCCCTTCTGGCCCTGAAACTCAGAGAAGCCAGCTGTAACGGGAAGAGCCGCCTCATGGTCGCCCTGCTGAGACATCGAGGCATTCCGGCACGGCTGGTCGGCGGCCTTATTATCAACCGACGACAGAAGCGAACCACGCATCAGTGGGTGGAGGTCTGCCTGGGAGGGACCTGGATTCCATTCTGTCCGCTCAACGGCCATTACGCCTCCATTCCCGACCGCTATGTTTCCTTCTACCGCGGCGATCACGCTATGTTTGAGCGGACCGGAAACATCAATTTCGATTATGCCTACCGAATGGACCGAATTATGTTGCCGCGAGCCGGCGAAGTAGAGGTTGAGACAGCTTCGCTGGTCAACGCACTGAATTTGTGGGAAACCTTCCGCTCCGCGGGAGTTTCGCTCGAAATACTTCGAATTCTCCTTATGATTCCTCTCGGGGCCGTGGTGATTATAATCTTCCGAAACGTAATCGGGATCCATACGTTCGGAACATTTCTGCCGGTTCTCATTGCCACCGCCTATCGGGATACGGGCCTTATATGGGGCACCGCGGTATTTGGAGCGGTGGTGCTTTTCGGTGCGGTTGTGCGAAGTCTACTTCAGCAATTTCGCCTGCTGCATTCACCGAAACTAACGATAATCCTGGTCACGGTAATTGCGGCTCTGATCGGTATAACTCTTACCGGCATCTACACGGGTAACCGTGAGCTCCTTTCGGCATCCATGTTCCCGCTGGCAATCATTGCCATCACAGTGGAACGATTCAGCATAATCGCCGAGACCTCGGGCATGCGAAAAGCCCTGACCGTGTTTGCATGGACCCTCGTGGTGGTGGCGTTTTGCTATTTGTCGATGCTGTCGGTGTTTCTACAGTCCATTGTGATGACCTTTCCCGAAATCTTGTTGCTTATCGTGGCCGCGAGCATGTATCTGGGAGCCTGGAACCATGTTCGCCTCTCGGAGCTGATTCGTTTTCGTGAATTGATATTTAACCCCCGGCGGGAGACGGCATGAGCGGTATCCTTTCGCGGCTTTCCGAGGTGCTGGGCATTAACGGACGAAATATCGATTTTGTCTCGATGTACAACGATCGACGCACCAGCCGAATTGCGGACGATAAATTATTAACAAAGCAAATGCTTGACAATGCCGGCATTCCAAATCCGCGATTGCTGGGGGCCTATCGATGGTTTTGGGAGCTAAGTACTTTTGAGCAGGACTGCGCCGCACACTCAGAGCTCGTAATGAAACCCGCGCGTGGACTTGGTGGCGGGGGGGTTCTCATTCTCAAGAAAAACAATGACGGAACCTGGCTGACTCCCGGCGCAAAACGATTCAAGAACAGTGACCTGTCAAGTCATGCGCTCGACATTCTGTACGGGGTGTACTCGATCGACAATACCACCGACGCCCTCATTGTTGAGGAACGGATTCATCCACACCCGTTTTTCACCGAAATATCTCCTGTCGGTGTTGCCGATTTGCGCGTCATCCTTTTCCAGGGAGAAGCGATTATGGCGATGTGCCGCGTACCGACTCTGGCATCGGACGGTACCGCGAATCTCAGCCGAGGGGCGGTGGGATTGGGAGTAGACATGGGGACCGGGGTATTCACCCGGGCCGTTTCCAAAAAGGGACCGATTACCGTTCATCCGGACACGCACAAGGCACTGACGGGCAAGACTGTCCCGTTCTGGAAGGACATTGTCGAGGTGTCACGAAGGCTTCAGAAGGAGGCCAACCTCGGGTACATGGGAGTGGACATTCTGGTTGATGAAAACCGTGGTCCGCTGGTGCTCGAACTCAATGCCCGACCGGGACTGGAAATACAGAATGCAAACGGAAAGGGACTTCGTCCCCTTCTGGAGCAGCAGATCAGGCAGGAAGGCGTTTGTAGATGAAAAGTCCGGGGGTCTGGGGAGTCATTCGCTGGTACGCCATACCGATCGGCGTGCTTGTGGCGTTGATGCTCACCAACGTCTTGAACTACTTCGAGTTTTTTAAGTCGTGGCTGGGTGCCGACATTATGGTGGTATCCGTCATGGACAATATCAGAACGGGGCTGGTAACCGCGGGCGCGGATATCAACGAAGGGCTGGAGCATTCGAGCGCGATTGACGAGAATCGGGAGAGTTCCCCCAACCATCATCTCTGGAATGATGCCCTCACGGCGTTTGAGCGCGGTTCGTACGACACGGCCCTCGCTCTTCTGGGAACCATTTCCGAATCGGTGCCCGGGCACTATGCCGTACGTTCGCGCATGGCTCTGGCGCTTGCCAGAACGGGAAGGTCCGCCCGTGCGCGTCGGTGCGTCGACAGTCTCGTGACGGAGAACCCACGCTCTTCCCGGGCACACTTTACCGCCGGTATGGTGGCACTTCACGAAGACCGGCTGAAAGATGCTCGCAATGCTTTTGAGAAAGCAATCTCTCTGAACCGACACTATGATATCGCCTATTACAATCTTGGCGTTACCGAAATGGAAGACGGCGATCTGGATCGGGCCGAAGAGCTTTTCACCAAAGCGATTACTCTGAACCGGTCTGCTCGTCTGTCCCCCGGCCACTACAACCTTGGCGTTATCGCCCGACGAAAGAACGAATTCGAGAAGGCGGTACGACATTTCCGCAACGCAATCAATCTCGATCCCGGCTACCTTGCCGCTCGATACAATCTTGGTCTGTCCTATATAGATCTGAAACGATATACCTCGGCACGATCCGCTTTCAAGTCACTCATCCGGCTGGCCGAAGACGATCCGAGAAATTTCTTTAATCTCGGTCTTATTGAAATTCGTCGGGAAAACTATTCTGAGGCCCTGACGCTTCTCGACAGTGCTCTTGCCCGCGACTCTCTCTACGCGGAGGCGTGGTATAATCGGGGTCTGACCATGGGTAAGTTGAATCAAGTGCCGCATATGATTCAATCCTACCGCAAAGCTATACAAATCGACCCGAGCTATGCGGCCGCTCATGTAAACCTTGGACTCGCTTTTCAGGGCACCGGGCAACTTGACTCCTCGCAGGCACATTACACCGCTGCGCTGAACGTCGATACGGCATATACAAAGGCATACAGTGCCCTGGCGCTTCTGATGATGCAGCGGGATGAGTTTGGTCGAGCTCGAACCGGATTCCGCAAGGCACTCCACCATGCCGGAGCACATGAGGACACGACTGACATTTTGTATAATCTCGGACTTCTTGAGCTGCGCACGAGTGATTATGAATCCGCGGAAGCCCTGTTCGATACGGTTGTGAGTCGTTCTCCCTACCACGTCGAAGCCCTTCACAATGCCGGTCTGGCGAAAATGAATCAGGGCCGGTTTGCCGAAGCCGAATCGCTGTTCACCCGGGTTCTGGAAATAAAGGAAGGACATCTGAAAACCCATTTCAACCTTGCGGTGGTATACGGCCGAAGGGAAAACTACGAGCGCTCGGCCGCCCAGTATCGGCGGCTGATGGTATCGGATTCAACCAATCCGAGAGTGTTTTATAATTATGCCCGACTCATGAGTGATCTTGACAGTTTAGACACCGCGTATGTGTATTACGGAAAGGCTGTCGCTCTCGACCCCAACTATGCCGAAGCTCACCTGAACCGAGGCGTCGTTTCCGCTCGACTCGAACGGTACGATCAAGCCGTACAGGCGTATCGGGCGACACTCAAGATCGATTCCGCATATGCCGAAGCGTGGAACAACCTGGGTATTGTGTTTGCGGCACGGGGAGAATACGAAAAAGCGATCGATGCGTATACCCGTTGTGTGGCGCTGGAAGGTACAGAGGCGAAGGCGCTGTACAACATGGCGGTTGCCGAGGCGAAAACAGGTCGTACGCGGGACGCAATACGACACTATCTGCAGGTACTCGAACACGATCCCGGCTATCTGGAGGCACGCAATAACCTCGCACTTCTGTACATGCAGGACGGGCTCTACGGACAGGCCATAGAGGAATTGCAGACTATCACGCGACTCGATTCATCCTACACCAAAGGCTTGTACAACCTTGCGGTATCCTACCGGAAAAGCGGTAACGACGACGATGCGCTTGCGAGCTACGAACGGCTTCTTACGCTCGATACCACCCACTACAAGGCCATGATTAACTGCGGCAGTATCTACATGGAGCGTGGACGGGTACAGCGTGCCCGCGAGCTGTTCGAATCCGCGGTCGCGGTTCGGGACGGGTACTGGAATGCGCATCTGTCCCTGGCCGAGGCCTACCTTGAAGAGGGAGAGATCGACAGCGCCTTGCGCCATGCCGAACGCGCCGACACTCTCCGGCCCGGCCGAAAAAGCATTGGAAGACTTCTTGCGAAAATTCGCGCCCACGCCAATGTAGCGGTATCCGACTGAGCAAAAGTCGGAGAAATACCGGTTTACCAAAACTGTCGGCGAATTCGTACTATATTCAATAGTG
This sequence comes from uncultured Fibrobacterota bacterium, assembly GCA_964513105.1. Taxonomy (GTDB): domain Bacteria; phylum Fibrobacterota; class Chitinivibrionia; order Chitinivibrionales; family CAYFVL01; genus CAYFVL01. Next base: position 3,006 of record CAZEMW010000109.1, on the reverse strand, counting down.
CCTGTTTTCCTGCTCGTTTGCTGAGTTGAATCGCTTCACTAGTAGACCGCTTTGCGGTCCGGGACATTTGGATATGCACCTGAAGGTACAACCGATCTCCGACGGCATTGCGGTAGGAAATGCGTTTGTGTACCGCGATGTCATGACCAGACAGATATCTTCATATACCGTCTCCCGCGGTGATGTGAAGGGAGAATTGGAACGTCTGTCATCCTCGCTGGGCACCGTGAAGACACAACTGGAAGATATCAGCAAAAGCACCGGCTCGGAACTTGGCGAGCGGGATTCACAAATCTTTGAAGCGCAACGGATGATGCTCGACGACTCCAGGCTCGTCCACGATTTCAAAGAAGAGCTGCACCACGGCCGTCAGAATGCCGAACAGGTGGTACGAAACGTATTCGGCAGATATATCGGACGACTCGACGACTCCCCCGACGAGATTCTCCGCAGCAAAGCCGACGATTTTCGGGATCTCCTCAGAATGATGCTTGGCAGCCTTTTGGGGATCGATGTGAATTTTCTGGATCGTGTTCCTCCCGATTCCATTATCGTCGCCGGACGACTGTTGCCGTCGGATACCGTACACCTTCGAAAAAGACGGATCGCCGCAATCGCCGTCGAAGAAGGGAGCAGGCATTCGCATTCCGCGTTTCTTGCTCGATCCCTGCACATTCCCGCGGTGTGCGGCTGTACTGCCCTGGTAAGAAACATAAATACCAACGATATCCTTATCGTAGATGCCCTCGAAGGCTCGCTCCTGGTCAATCCGGATTCCACTACCATGGACGCGTACGAGAGAAGAAGAAAAGAGCATCGCAACAACGCTCCCGGAGTTCTCCCCGCCGATCACCATCCCGTCGCAACCCGGGGAGGCAGAAGTGTGAAAATACTTGCAAACGCAAACAACCCGTACGACGTACAGCGGGCCGCCGAACTGGGAGCCGATGGAATCGGGCTGTACCGACTCGAAACCTTTTATCTGGAAAACAGCAGCCTTCCCGATCATGAAGAACTGGCGGCGTATTTGTCGAATGCTCTTCCCCCTATGGGCGCAAAGCCGGTGACGGTGCGCCTGATCGATATCGGCGGCGACAAGCATCTTCCGTATTTCCCAATCACCCGGGAGGTAAGTCCGTTTCTCGGATTGCGGGGAGTCCGAGTCCTGCTGAAACACCCGGAACTGCTGCAGTCACAGGCGAAGGCGATACTGTCTCTAACCGACCGGTTTGCCGTCCGCGTTCTCGTCCTTCTCAATTATAATGTCTCGAAGGCAATTTTCCAAGACAT
>CAZEMW010000109.1:0-1706 GCA_964513105.1 uncultured Fibrobacterota bacterium | reverse complement strand
TGGTAGCTCTGCCGCGTGAAGTCACCGCCGTGCGCGAGGCGTTCAAAAGTATTGCCGCGCAGTTGAGTCTGGAATCAAAACGCATTCCACCGATCGGAGCCATGATTGAGACCCCCGCCGCAGCGATCGCCGTCCGAAGTTTTGTGCCGGTCTGCGAATTTATGAGTATCGGCACAAACGATCTAATTCAGTACACCATGGCGGCCGGGCGAGAGAATCCCGAAGTCGCGGAATACTTTGAGGAAGGCATTCAAATCACCATGGAAATGATCGCCAGGGTGGCCTCGGTCTGCTCGAAAAACAATCTCGATTGTTCGATATGCGGGGAGTCGGCCAATGAAGTGGAGCATGTGCAAGCGTTTATAGAACGCGGCATCGATTCTCTCAGCGTATCTCCTCATCGCATACCCCACCTGAAGAAGGTCGTGCGGGAAATGGCCTGAGAGCCAATCCCGCGCCTTGTCCCGGAATAGATTACTGCACTTTCGTTACCGGATGCGTTTTCTCATTGCTTCGACCCCGTTTCATCGAGCAATGTGGTATGCGACTCCGCAGGTATTAGCCCAAGTTTCGCAGTCGAAAGCCGCCGTCCCGAGCGGAGTCGAGGGAGAGAGAGAGAGCAGTATGCGTAAGATGTTGTGCGAGATTGACTTACAAAAAGCGCAGGGGTATCGGGTGCGATACCTTGAGTCCCGCCCGGCGGGAGAAGTTAAGATCGTGCAATTGCTTACGCGGAATGCCGTGTATCGGCTGCGAAACCTGGGTTAGCCGATCTGTGCTCACAGTACTATTCTAAAGTCCGCTTCGCGGCACGGGATGAAGCATCGCTGTATCTACCGACCGACAACGACCCGCTCGACGTGGCGTTGCGCAGAACCGGCGCTTTGATAAATGCCCTGAAGCAAATGAATAATCCCCCGGAGTTGTCCTCCGCCGAAAGCGACCTGTCGGACATTACGCAAACGGCCGGCAATACCACGGATGAATCCGCCCGCAAAGATCTTTTTATGGAGGTCATGACCTTACAGCGTCGGGTGGCATTCTCGAATTTGCTTCTAAACTTTTATAGGATCATAGCGACCACAGGTAAGCCACAAACCGGCCATATGTGCCAATACACCGGCAGTAATCAGGGAGGTGAATTAATCATGATCGAGCAGGCGTTTACCGATCTGGTTACTACTCGATCCATTACAAAGGACGCGGTTGTACAAAACGGGTCTCTGACCGGGACGACATTGCCTGAAGCGTCTACACCGGAGCTGTCGTATGACGGCACAACGATCTATTTTGCGGCCCCGAACGGCGGTTGTTTCCTTTCCTCCCGATGAGCCTGTTAACAACGAGTGTGCCTCGATATTCTCCATAAAACCCGACGGCTCCGAGTTGCGCATGATTACCGATGATGCGTTTGATGATTTTGACCCGGTTGAACTACCGAACGGACGAATCCTTTTCCTCACGTAAAACCCGAGAAGCTTACGCTCTTTCCCAACATCCATGTCATGCAAGTTGAAATGGATTCGGATCGGAAACTGAAGGCGGTAATCGGCACTCATATCGCCACAAACAAAGAGTATCGATTCCGCGCGCCGATTTTCCTCGATGCTACCGGCGACGGCACGGTCGCGTATCACGCCGGTGCGGAATACCGTATGGGACGGGAGTCAAAAGCAATGACCGGAGAGCTGCTCGCCGTCTTGGAC
>CAZEMW010000108.1:0-8242 GCA_964513105.1 uncultured Fibrobacterota bacterium | reverse complement strand
TGATCTTTGGTGACTGAGCGGCGCCAAAATCTGATTTTCGATCTTCGGTGACTGAGCGAAGCCGAAGTCTGAGCCGGTTACCGAGCGAAGCCGAGGTATCCGGCTTTGCCGGCTTAGAGTAGTTGCATGAGAATTTTAAGAGGGCTTGAACCGATCGTCGATCATATGGACTGACGGTTTTCGCCCGTAACCGCAGTAATGAGGAATCATGAACAAAAGACCGGTATGTCTCATAATTCGAGACGGATGGGGTAAGGGCCCCGATGACACGACTAATGGTATTCGGGAGGCAAAAACGCCATTCTCCGATGAGTACGAGAAGACTCAGCCTACCACGGTCATCAAGACTTCCGGAATTGCCGTGGGACTTCCTGAAGGGTATCAGGGCAACAGCGAAGTCGGGCACCTCAATATCGGCGCCGGAAGAGTTGTGTATCAAAGTTTGACCAGGATCGACAAATCGATTTCGGATGGCGATTTCTACACCAACCCGGCTCTTCTCAAGGCGGTTCGGTCGGCAAAGGAGCGCTCGTCAACCCTGCATCTCATGGGTCTCATTCAGGAAGAAGGGGTGCATGCGGTCACTCGTCACTGTATCGCTCTTCTGGAAATATGCAAGAAGGAAGGGCTCGAAAATGTTGCGATCCACGCGATTACCGACGGACGGGATACTCCACCGAAATCGGCGAAAGAACACCTGAGATTACTGCAGGACGGAATCGAGAGGGTCGGTGTCGGGCGCATCGTCACCGTTATCGGTCGATATTATGCCATGGATCGAGATCAGCGCTGGGATCGAACCGAGCTTGCCTACAATGCGATCATGAAAGGCGACGGGAAACCGGTCTCGGACTGGGAAACGGCCATCGAGGAATCCTATGCCGCCGGAGAGAACGATGAATTCATCAAACCGCGGACAATCGACTACCGCGGCATTTCCGAGCAGGACGTGATGGTTTTCTTTAACTTCCGCTTCGACCGCACTCGCCAGCTCACGAAAGCCATAGTAGAACCGGATTTCAACGAATTTGCACGGGTTTCCCATAACGTTCATTTTGTCGCTATGACTCACTACTACGACAACGGAAACTTTGAGGAAGCATTTCCCGAGATGGAAAACAAAAACATTCTCGGAGAGGTCCTGGCGGCACACGGAAAAAAGCAGCTTCGATGCGCCGAGACGGAGAAGTATGCTCATGTGACGTTTTTCTTCAATGCCCTGCGTAACGATCCGTTTGAGGGGGAGGATCGGATTCTTGTAAACAGTCCCCGCGTCGCCACCTATGATTTGCAGCCTGAAATGAGTGCGCCCGAAGTATGTCGGAAACTGGTTGAGGCTATCAACACGGATAAATACGATTGCGTGATCTGTAACTTCGCAAACGGAGATATGGTAGGTCACACCGGTATTTTCGACGCAATAGTCAAAGCTGTGGAAGCGGTCGACAACTGTGTTCACGACGTTGTCGAAGCCGTCCTGGCGAAAGGCGGTGTCTGTATTCTGTGTGCCGATCACGGCAATGCCGAGAAGACCCAGCTCGCCGACGGCTCACCCATGACGGCGCATACTACTAATCCGGTCCCTCTCACTATTATTGGAGCCGGTGATGTTTCATTGCGGTCCGACGGCGCCTTGTGCGATATCGCTCCCACCATGCTCAAGCTCATGGGAATCGAAAAACCGGAGGATATGACGGGGACATCTCTGATAATCGACTGACGGGGGTACTGTGCGAATAGCGGCATGCCAGTTGAATTCGACAATGGGCGATATTGTCGAGAACACGGGAAAAGTAATCCGAACACTTGAAGCCGGTGCGCCCCGGAAGCCGGATTTACTTGTCTTTCCAGAACTGTTTCTGCAGGGCTATCCCCCCCGCGACCTTCTCGAACATCGGTGGTTTATTCGCCGGGGGCTTGCCGCTATTGAGCAGATTTGTGAAGTCTCGAGAAAATTCGAGGGCATCGGCATCCTGGTAGGATGTGCGATGCCGGATTCGGTGCCCAATGGGCGTGGACTGTTCAATTCAGCCGTCTTGATCTGCGAGGGAGAAATCCTGTTCCACCAGAACAAGTCGCTCCTTCCTTCGTACGATGTTTTCGATGAGACACGATATTTCGATCCGGCAATATCGGTTAAGCCCTACGCGTTTAAAGGTACCCGTCTCGGCATCAGCATATGTGAAGATGCCTGGAATGTACCCGGAATGTGGAATCGGCCGCTGTACGAAAAAGACCCCCTTTCCGATCTTGCCGATCAGGGGGTCGACCTAATGATCAATCTTTCCTCCTCACCCTTTCACCTGAACAAGGGAGACCTGCGATTCTCACTCATGCGGGAGCATGCGCGACGGCACGGAGTGCCATTCGTCTTCGTAAATCAGGTGGGAGGTAACGACGAACTGATTTTCGACGGTACCGGGATGGCTCTCAACGAGACCGGAGCCCTGCAAATGCTTCTCCCCTCATTCAGTGAAGCCGTCATGATATACGATACGGAGGAGAAGAAAGAGCCTCTCATAAAACCTGAATTCGACTCCATGGACATGGTTGAGAAAGCACTCGTGGCGGGATTGCGGGATTATGTGAAAAAGTGCGGATTCAACTCGGCTCTGGTGGGCCTCTCCGGAGGCATTGATTCGGCGGTGACCTGCACACTGGCGGTTGAGGCTCTGGGTGCGGATAAAGTAACCGGAATCGCCATGCCCACCAAATACTCTTCATCCGGCAGTGTTGATGATGCTCGCCGGTTGGCCGAAAACCTTGGGATTGCGTTTAAGGTGGTTCCCATAGAAGAATCGTTCCAGACGGCTCTTGCTACGCTGGAGCCACATTTCGAAGGCAGAGCTCCGGATGTTACCGAAGAAAACCTTCAGGCGCGGATTCGTGGAAACGTGCTGATGGCCTTTTCAAACAAATTCAATTCACTCCTGCTTGCTACCGGCAATAAGAGCGAGCTGGCGGTAGGCTACTGTACGCTCTATGGAGACATGAACGGCGGGCTGTCGGTTATTTCTGATCTTCCGAAGACAATGGTCTACCGACTGGCAGAACACCTTAACCGTTCCGGCGAACGAATCCCACGAAACACTATCACAAAGCCTCCGTCGGCCGAGCTGAAACCGGGGCAGCAGGATTCGGATTCACTTCCTCCGTACGAAACTCTTGATGAAATGTTGCGGCTCCTTATCGAAGAAGGAAAATCATCCGAAGAGCTGATCAAAGAGGGATTCGATCTCAGCACTGTTGAGTGGCTGGTTGCCGCTATCAGCCGAAATGAGTATAAACGTCGACAGGCCGCTCCGGGCCTGAAAATTTCTCCGAAAGCGTTCGGATCCGGAAGGCGATTTCCGATCGCGGCGCGATATAACTGGTAATGCAGACAACCTTCTACCTATGAGTAACCGTGTCTGAATTCTTCCTTGAGCTCTCACTCCGGCAGCAGTTGGTCACTGCTTTATTCGGACTCGCGACACTTCACTACCTTGGTGCAATACTGTTTCTGGGGCTGGGCTTTGTGCTGCTTCGACGAGCCGACAAGCCTCAGAATAATGCTTTCACGGTCATAATAGCGGCGCACAATGAAGAACAGACAATCGGAGCATGCCTGCAGAGTGTACTTGCCCAGACAATCAGCCCCGAGCGGTTCGAAGTTATAGTCGCAAACGATCGATCGACCGACCGTACGGCGGAAGTCGTTGAGGGGTTTCAGATCATTCACGAAAAGCTTCGCCTGATTACGATTCAAACCACTCCCGGGGGTGTATCACCGAAGAAGTATGCTCTCTCCCGCGCCATAGAAGAAGCTTCCAATCCGATTATCGTATTCACCGATGCAGATTGCGTGGTACCTTCCACATGGCTGGAAACGATAGACCGGCGGTTTGAGCCCGATGTCGGCATTGTTCAGGGAATCACAACGTACCGAAAACTCGACCGCATGAACCCGCATTTTTTTGGTTTACAGGCTGTCGATTTTCTGTCTCACGGAATAGTATCGGCTACCGCAATCGGCGCCGGCATGCCGATTAACTCAAACGCAAACAACTTTGCGTTCCGGTTTGAGGTATTCCAGTCGCTTGGGGGATACCGGGGGGTGCAGGATGTAATCTCCGGAGACGATGATCTGTTGCTGCAAAAGGTGTGGCGTTCGGGGCGTTGGCGCATCCGGTATATGGCCGAACCCGAAGGAGCAGTCGAAACTCTTCCTACCAAAACGGTAGCCGGCGTTTTCGAGCAGCGCAAGCGCTGGGGCTCAAAGACGGTGCACTACAACTCACTTCAGGTATTCTTCCTCTCAGGGATATTCCTCTTCTATGTGTCGATCCCGGCCTCATTCTGCCTCGCCCTTCTAGAACCGCGATTTCTCTTGCATGGTGCGATTATGCTGGCGGCAAAATTTGCGGGCGAACTCGCTCTGATGGTCCCCGGAACGATCATATTCCGAAAAAAAGACCTTCTCCCCTACCTGGCCCCGGCCTCAATTCTCCAACTACCGGTTACGGTTCTTGCCGTTCTATTCGGGGTATTCGGAAACTTTTCGTGGAAAGGCCAGGCTTTCCGGCGGAGGGCTCGGGTGTAGACAACCGGTGCACCGCCCCCCCTTTTGAGCACCGTCTCCGTCTCTAAGCAGGCCTTCGGATGCGAAACTTGGGTTAAGGAAAATCCAGGAATAACCGGCTGACGCTTGCCACACATGGTACTCCCGGTCTATATTTTGTTGATCATCAGTAAAATTCCATTGGACATCTCAAACAAGGAGTAAAGAATGTCCCTCATCAGAAAATGTTCCCTTTTCCTGGCGATGGTGATCCTGTACACATTTTCCGGTTGCAAGGACCCTGTAAGCGCCGACAACTCCACGGACGAAATAAATGATATTACAGATGGTACCCCGTCGGGGGATACTGTTGTCGTCGACGTGGACGGATGGGGGCCGGACCAGATTGATTCCCTGTTCGCATTGCTGGTGGAACGGGTGCAGCGAATTGAGAGTGTAGATTCCTACTCCGATTACGAACTGATCGATTTCAAATCACTTCGTGATGGTTTCCAGAGCTATCTTGCGGGGAAGGACGCCGACCTCACGAAAGCCAACATCGGCTATATTGTCTCAGCGTTACTCGCACTCAACACCAGCCCCAAGGTTGGAGCCCTCGCGGATTCACTGGACATGTACCTACAGGAAATGGACGAGTATTACGGCGCCGAAGCTGTCGGCGGAGGCTCAGGCCTTGGTGGCCTCTCCAGGACCTCGGCGAATACCGGTGCAGACCGTATTACTATACCACGAAACAGCATGCGACATATGTATGATAGGCATGGGGTCAGGGGCCTCGGACAGCTCCTGCTGGCAAACACACCTAAACTGCTCGCGGCTCAAACCACATATCCAACTATTCCACGAATGATAACCATAAGCTATATCCAATCCGCTATTGAATCCGAAATGCTTCCCACGCTGAACAGAATCGTGGCGGCATGCGAGCGGCTGGAGAAGAAGTCCACTGTTTTTTTGACGGTGAGCTACGAAGGTGACGCCTATGAAATAGACAAGGCGGATGTTTACGCGATGGATGCGGGGACTCGACTGCTACGAGGTGCCATGTACCTGCTGACGGCATACGAAATGGACCTGTACACTTCCCAGAACGATCAATCCAACAGTTGGATTGACTCCCTCATGGAAATGGATAAATCTCACGAATCTTCCTCCTATACAGAGTACACCTATTCCGGCGACACCCTGTTTCAACGGTGGCATTACGGCAATTTGGACGAAGCGACATTTCCTTTTCTGGCACGGATGTTTCGGTACAATTGGGAACGCGATGGTTTTCTAACCCTTCGTCGTCAAAACCATCAGAAGTGTCATAAGGATCTTCTCGCCGTACCGGTTCTTATCAAGAAAGGTATTGCGGAGATAAACAACGAAAGCGATGAGCAAAAAGGAGACCTGATTCCCGGCGAGGGGATTTCCCGCGCCGACTCAAATCTTCTCGACCTGTCTCAGGAAATGCTGGAACTGGGTTACACAAATCAAATGGCCCGAAGGTTCAGATCACTCGAATCACTCATGGATTTTGTTACCGAAGTACTAAACGGTCCTGTCGAGGTAAATGAAACAGTAAATGATGTGACAATAAATATGACTATCGACATTTCAGCTTTTTTCAAAAACCCCATACAGGATCTCCGCACGCTGTATCCCAGGTTTCAGTGGAGACCGGAAGACAGTATCGTGACAACCAGGACCGACACCTCCCACATATACAGTTATGGTAAATACGCAAGCTTTTCATACTGCTCCTACTACGATTCCACAGTAGTAAATATAGCTCAAACAGAGATCGACTCCATTGTAGAAGATGACTGGAATGACTGTGTGGAGGTGTACCTCAAGTCCGGTTACACAACAAGAGCATATATCGACGATTATAAAAGGATCCAACTGATCGACCTTGTGGACGATCAGGGGTATGTTGTCGACATCGAATCTGAATTTGAGCATGAAACATTTTTCCCCTACTTTGCCGACTACACCTTCAACGGCATATTTCCGGGAATGACGCGAGAACGGTGGATACAGTTGGTGTGGCAATAGCGGATATGGGCAGAGTTTTTTCGCGTTGGCCGAAGGTCAGTTTCCTTCGGCCTTTTTCATGCGCCGGGACATTCGTCGCGACGCTCGTTGCCGCGCTTAACGGGTCTCTTCTCGACGAGGCATATGAACTGCTCTATCCGGAATTTGGAGCAGTTCAACTCGTGCAACAGGATTCTCTTACCGGCACGATTGAAACCGGGACAAATTACTACAAGATATTGGAGAGACAGACCAGTGAAGATCACGGAGATGCGGCTGTTACCTCCTGGACAGCCCGGCTTCACGGCAGTATTTCCGGCCCGAAACACGGCGTCGGACTGACCCTGAACGAGAGAGGTTTCTCCGCGGAATGGGATCTCGTAGAGGGCAACTACACCGCTGATATCACTCAGAGACTTCGAAGAGCAATCGTTTCGGTAAACCGGTATGTTGCGGCCGGAAAGGTCGGTGTCCATATCGGAGGGGTCTCGAGCCCTTACGCGGGAGTAGAAGAAAGAAGCCCGGGCAGTATCGGCGGGTTTTACCTTGAGTTCAAGAAAGGACCCGTTTCGGTAGCGGCCGAACTCCTCACCGATCAATTGTTACATCTCAATCAGACACTCACGCATACCCGAAACGACAATTTCCGAACATTTCCTTTGTCCATGAGAACCGACAATGCGGGCATACGGATTACCGCACTCAGACCGAAGGGGTATGCGTCTGTGAAGACATACTGGAGTTCGATCGGTAAGGGAACTGCGAGTGAAACCGAATACCAAATGCCGCCCACATTGACACTTCAAAAGGGTGGATTGCTGATTTCAAGTGGTTACACGTCCCGGTGCACTCTTTGGGTTGATATGCGCGCTGAAAGATGGGGCGGTTTTCTGGAAAACCCCGAGTTTCTCCTTGCCGATTCCATCACGACCCGGCGGCTGGCCGGACAACTGGGCATTCGATCCTCAAACGGGACTCATCTGTCCGGGTATACCGATTATTTCTACGCAGTCTCTCAACGGGGAAGGCTGGATACGCGCCCATTCTCCAGTTGGACGCTGTTCAAGCGGCTGGAGTATTCCTATCGAGATCTCGACTTTACCTGGTTTGAGCCGGGTGTCGAATTTGGTCACAAATTCCGATGGAGAAAACACCAGATGTCTCTCGAGGCTTCCGCTGCATACTTACGCATGTGCGTTGCTGGAAATATCAGTCAGATACAGCGAATTGTATTTATACCCGTTGCAACAAAACGGTACGGCCCCCGCATATGGGGCATTCGCGCGCTTCTGGTGAATGGGTCGCTTGGCTACTCGCTGCAGGTTGGCCGATTGGCGATAGGGGTTCGAGTTTCACAACGCTTCTTTGGGGATCCGTTCGGAAATGCCGGTGAAGGCGATGAGAACAACTCAGGTGGCCGGAAAAACGGAGATTCAACCAGCGGAGGCACAAGAGTAACGGGAAGGATTCGGATCCAGTTGTAAGCGGGGATCTCGAACAGATTCCTTCCCACGTCTCTTGGTCTGTAATTAACATCAACCTGCCAATTTACGAATCTCCTCTTCCCCCATGCCGGTCAAGTCTCGAATATCTTCTACCGACATCCCTCGCTCCAGCATCCTTTTTGCCACCTCAACTCGACCTTCCACTCGACCTTCC
>CAZEMW010000107.1:0-8326 GCA_964513105.1 uncultured Fibrobacterota bacterium | reverse complement strand
GAGTCCCGATCATTAATCGGGAAAATGCCGAGGTATCCGGCCTTGCCGGCTTAGGCATCTCTATTGCATTGGATGAATTGAAGTCCTACGACAAGATACGAGAAACTATATGCGAATGCGTTCACCAGGAAGTCGAGAAGAAGTAAATCGGCATGAAAACGGAGGCACAGCATGGCACAGCTAAGCAAAGGCGACCCAGCACCTGATTTCGAATTGAAGGACCAAAAAGACACAAGTGTCAAATTACGTGACTTTCGTGGACGGAAAGTGTTGCTGTATTTCTATCCGAAAGCCGATACACCGGGATGTACCACACAGGCCTGTTCTATTCGGGACTCACGGGAGAATTTGAGCGTTTCCGGGGTCGTGGCTCTGGGAATAAGCCCGGACATGCCCGAAAAACAGGCAAAGTTCGATGTAAAGCATACCCTCGGGTTCCCGCTTTTGTCGGATCCGGATCATGCGGTGGCCGAGGCATACGGGGCGTGGGGAGAGAAGTCAATGTACGGTAAGAAGTATATGGGGATCATCCGCTCGAGTTTTCTCATCGACGAGGACGGGCGGGTTATGGAGGCATGGTATAAGGTGTCTCCCAAAGATACCGTTCCGAATGTTGAGAAGGCTCTGTCGGCCTAAGGGGTGTGAAAAACCGAAAACAATGAGCTATTTCGCGACGTCCCGGCTCGGGGAATTCATTGTAAATGAGTTCGATGGTATCTCAGGAAACTGAATGATACCGGAGTCTGGTTCTTCACGTCCATCGACTCGTGATCTTCTCTGCGCACCAGTTTCCACACGTCCGGATCGATATCCGGATAAAATGTGTCCCCCTCATATGTACGATGAATGCGAGTCAGCTCAATAGTATCGGCTCGCTTTGTGCCCTCTATGTAAACACGGGCACCACCGATGAAAAAGACCTTTTCGCAGGAGATTTCTTCACAATAGGCAATGGCATTGTCGAGCGAGCTGAACTTTTTCGCACCGTCCGGAGTATACGACTCTCTGGTGGACAACACGAGGTTTTCTCGTCCGGGAAGTGGTCTGAATCGGGGTGGGAGTGATTCGTAGGTTCCGCATCCCATGATGCAGGGATAGCCCATGGTGATTTCCTTGAAGTGGGCCCAATCTTCCTTTATGCGCCAGGGAATATCCCCCGCATTGCCGATTACCCCGTTTTCCGCGACCGCCACAATGACAATTTTCTCAAGCATACATTCCTCATTCATACCGCGACTTCGAATGGAATCCTGGGATGATGCCGGTATTCCAGAACTTTGGTATCGATGTAGGACCAGTCGAAGATCGAGGTGAAGTTCTCTGTTTGGATTTTCGGAAGATCGTAGGGTTTCCGTGCAAGTTGCTCACGAAGTCCTTCGACATGGTTTTCATAGATATGTGTGTCGGCCAGAAATCCAATCAGCCGTCCTTCCTTTAACCCGGCTTCCTTTGCAAGGAGGTGTAAAAGAAGTGCGTAACTCGCAATATTGAACGGCAGACCCAGTGCGACATCCACGGAACGCTGGTTCCAGAGCAGGTTTAACGCACCATTGATAACGGTTACCTGAAAACAGTAATGACACGGCGGCAGAGCCATGCGGTGGAAATCGACCGGATTCCAGGCCGAGACAATCATTCGTCTGTCGTCCGGATTCTCCTTGAGCTTTTCGACCACATTCTTCAGTTGATCCACTCCGCTTCTATTGGGGGGGCGGTCATGGGCGACATATTCGCCACCAAAATGGCGCCACTGCCATCCGTATACAGGCCCCAGCTCCCGCTCCGCGGCCATTTTAGCCCGGGTTTCTTTATCGTGACCATAGGCCACAATGTCGGGACTGCACCATTCGTCCCAGATATGGTTATTGCGCTCACGAAGCCATTCTTTGTCCGTTATTCCTTTAATGAAAAACTCGAGTTCGGAAGCAACGAGTCGAAGCGGAACGGATTTGGTGGTGAGCAGCGGAAATCCCCGGCTCATATCATGCTCGAACATGACACCGGCCACGCTGTATGCACTCACTCCGGTCCGATTGGATTTCAGAACCCCGGTGTCGAGGATTTTTTTGATTACATCCAGGTATGTTTGCATTCTTGTCGTACTTCCCTTGGTTGGTTATGCCCGCGGAGACCAGATACCCAAAATAGTTTTTCAGCCCGAGAGGAGGTGTGGGATATCATCATCTTGAAGATCTGTTCCTGGTCACCTGGGCATTAAGTCACAAACAGACCCGAGAGGTAATTGCGTTCTATTCGGTGCTCAATGACTCAATAACGATCCATGCTCATGTCCTCGGATCAAATAACAGACGCAGACGGTTCAAGCGGGGGCTATTCTGCCGCGAAACACTGGAAATCGTAGGTAATACGAATTGCTCCCCTGCGGTAAGGATTCCAGGACTTGCAGTCCGGAATGACTTCCAACGCCGCGGCGTGGGTACAGCATCGCTCGATATGGTAATGCACTCCTTTGCCGTTAACAATAAGACCGGGTGTCGGCTTATTATTCTGGATGCCTACAACTAAGATCGAATTCCGGACTTCTATAAAAAGAACGGATTTGAGCATGTCCCGGGCAGCGAATAATGCGGTCACCATGTTTTTCTCTTCTACGATCTAAAACGCTTCACAGATGAAGGCACGCGCGCTGAGGTGTTCTGGAATCCGCCGGTGTCCCCTCCGGCACAATAGGGACGAAACCGCACTCAGGCAAGCGAAAGGAAAGGGACAGGCTCTCGGTTAACTTCCGCTATTACCATGGCATACCGCAATGCCGGAAAACGAGACCTCATCTTTTTGGCTACAGGGGACGGAGCTGCATTTCGGCGCTGACCCGGGGGTAGGGACGGACTTCCAATTGCCATAGCACGCTGAATGCATAATTGAAGGTCCGTCCCCCCAGGTGTTTTCTTACTGAAGCCTTTCGAGGCACCGTTCAGCAGAGTGGTGAATCCATCAGCAGCCGCAGCGGATCGTCCTTTTGATCGGGTAAGTGGGTGAACTCCACACCGAATGTTTCTCCCGTTTCATCGGGCTTTATCCAGCTGACTTTCCCCGTAGCATGAGAGCGCCCATACGGTGTTTTAATCGTGAATCCAATTTCCTGATCCGCATGCAATTTCACACGTGGATTCGGGGGCGGGTTACGAAACCTGGCACCATGCACCGAGAGATCAATCATATACATACGACCTGAGTCCTCTACGTTATCATCAAGCCAGGCGGGACAGAACTCTATGCATCGCGTTTTCGGATCATGCCTTTTTTGTGGTCGGCGAAAACCTAATTTCGAGGCCAAATCAAACATTTTTGCCCTCCGTTCTGCTTTGGATATATCTTCAAGCGATACGCTGTGAGTATGACGACACCGCAAAACAAATGCAAAGGGCATGCCCATTCCGCCCAAAAACTGGATTTGTGCAATATTTCTGTTCGGAATGATTTTCGCCGCGTTCTACCGATACATAACGAGGGTTTTGTGAGAACTGAGGCATATTGCATATTGAGATGTGGAAAATGGAATCACCGACCCGGGATGATATATGGACATAAAAGCACTGTTTTTTGATATTGACGGCACAATCCTGAAAACCGGCGGCATGATGAGTATGCCGGTATACGATGCACTGCTTAAGTGCCGGGATACGGGGCTGCTGGTCGGCATTGCCACCGCTCGGTCGGGACGAATCGTTTTCCGTCCGCATGAAATTCCCGGAGATCCGGGCATATTTGCCGATCGAGGCATCTTTTACAACGGGGGTTCGGTATTCGACCGACCGAATCGATTTTACCAGCACCTTCCTGTTCCGGGTGACATCGTTGCAGATTTAGTGACTAGAATTGGTGATTATGAAGACGATCTCCAGATCGCCCTTCAGCATGACGACCTCTATCACTCATTCAAGTACCCAATGGAAGATGGTGAATTGGTGCTATGGGGATTTCAACGCGACGAAATCAAAGACTTTCAGCCATGCTGTGGTCTGCCCACGACAAAGATCATTGTGTTTTCCGGACGCTCCTGGCGGCTCATCTCGGGCGATCTCAGTGACCTCCACAATCAGCTCTGCGACCGATTCGGCGCCTCGGTGAACATCCATCTGGCCGACTCAAAGCGAAGCATTTATATCGTCTCCAAATACGCTACCAAAGGAGAAGCTGTTGACAGGATTATCAGATTTTACGGCATTCGTCCGGAAGAGGTCGCAGTATTTGGCGACGACACACCGGACATGGGCATGTTTGGCCGGTTCGGCCATTCGATTGCAATGGGAAACGCGCAGGAGTCACTGAAAAAGGCGGCATCGTTTGTCACCCGATCGAATGACGAAGACGG
The DNA here is from genome assembly GCA_964513105.1 of uncultured Fibrobacterota bacterium. Lineage (GTDB taxonomy): Bacteria > Fibrobacterota > Chitinivibrionia > Chitinivibrionales > CAYFVL01 > CAYFVL01. The sequence continues at coordinate 3,990 of CAZEMW010000107.1, read as the reverse complement.
CGTCGTGCATGCCTTGCGCACTTATCTGAAGGTTTTGTGAAAGGTCCGTTTCGGAATACTGAGAACTCGGAATGGTCGGTTTCTGCAGAGCCGACCACTCCCGCCCCCGGACTTCACAGCAGACTCGCGGTCGTGCAAATGCACGACACAAGTCAACGGGCTCGCTTACGACCGCGAAATCCCGGCCGAGAGTATTTTGCATGTGTTTGAGGCCCGATACTCCGAAAGGCAAGGTCGGAGATCGGGACGGTCCTGCAGGTCCTGTCTACCATATTGTTACGTGCTGAAAGTAAGGGAATTCGTGAAGCATCATCGTTTCTGTGTTGGTGTCGTTTTCCGCGCTCTCGCGATCATTCTCGCTCTCCTTTTGCCGGCATCGGCGGAGCCCTCTGAGGAGTATCCGGTAGATATTTTCCGGGAATTGCGACTCCGGCGGTATGCTCCCGATTTTCGGCAGCCCTCCCTGAAGCAATGGAACATGCCCGACGACACCTCCGAAATGCGGGTACGGGGAGATCGATGGTTCTCCGGCGAGGTGCGCCCCCGCGACGGTGTGCATGAAGACTGGGTTGTTTCCGTTCTCGACTACTATGGTAACGAAGTACAAAGGGTGCGCACGAAATCAGGAAAGTTCCACGTTTACGGACTCTATCCTGCAGGACATACCTTGGCCGTGCATCGCAACTCATTCGGTTCACCACGCGGTGACTATTACTACCCGGGAAATACCTTTGATTTTCATCACGCAGCCTATGTTCGGTATGGAGACTATGTCGTGATCACCGTACCGCCCGGATTCTATGGCGAAGACATCGAAATATCGGGAAGACTCACCTGTAACGGCCGACCGGTGCCATCAACTCCGTTCGAAATGGTTCTTATTCCCGTCGATCGCGATGCTCGTCGTACCTTCCGTATTGCCGGGGTTAGCGGCAATGCCGGCGAGTTTTGTATGTCAACAACTGTGGATTTCGCCAAATATCAAATACTTCTGCAATGTGAAGGGTACGCTCCCCGATGGTGGAACAGCCGGACGTTCTATGATAGGCCCCATGCACTTTTTGTGGGTGACGATTTGCGGCGCGAGGAAATCCGGCTCGATTCGGGATCCGTGATCTACGGATCCGTTAATCGATCAGGTCGGTCCGGCAACAGATCCGTGGAAGTGCGGTGTGTTACCCGGGAAGGCTTGATTATGGCTCGGGACTCCCTGACGCCCGGGGAGGACTCTTTTGCGCTTGAGAGCCTGGCACGCGGGGTCTATTATGTTGTAATGGACGAAGGCCGGACCGGAAAAACGTACTATCCGAATGTCCCAATTGCAGGTGCGGCCGCCTCGATTCTCCTCGAGTCGGGAGAACGACGTCGGATTGACCTTTCGTCGAGTCGGCAAACTGATTACCGTGATGATTATCCAAAGGCCATCGTTCAGGGATACGTGCGGATGCCCGGGCCGGCTTATTTCGGTACGGGCCCCGTCTCCGTTGAATACTGCGATACGGCACTAGTCGTCCAGACTCTCTGTGAAGACAGCCGTTTCGAAATAGAGGTTATGGCAAATGAGCCGTTCCTGATTCGGGCGGGACAGACATGGTTTCCCTGGTTTCTGGGTAAGGAACTCGCCCATACGAAGACGCTTTCCGAAGGGGAAACGCTTAGCGTTATGATTGACTTGCAGTATGGGGGCTCGTGGAGAGGACCCGTGTATCTGGACGCGGGTATGGGGCGGCCCGAACTGGTGAGGCTGAATGTGATTGACGGACCAATCACGGAGCCCCCGTGGACTTCGAGGTTTCCACCACCAAGGTGGGATGTCGGTACGATAACGGCGACAGTCCAATCCCAATACGAAACCGTGGTTTTTTGTTACACAGAGAATCGGAAACTTCATTCAATAGGTCTTCTGCAGACTCCCGATCGTCTGCGATGGGGGGCGACTCCTGCACTGGAAAAAGTGTACGACATTGACTGGCCGATCCGCTTCGAGACAACCGGTTTCCAGAAAGGGGAGTGCCGATTGTCCGATCTTCCTGTGGGCAAATACTACGTGGGGAAATATGAGTTCCGCGAGGAAACCGGCCCGATTATCCAGTGGTTCGGCACCTTCGGGGATACGGTTTACTGGGACGGTATCACATTGCCGGAAGTGCCTCGATACGCCCTCGCGGTCACTGTCGAGGACGGAAAACGAACGATCGTTGATTTTACCACTCCTCCCGATTATGGAGCGCTCCAGGGCGTGTTGCCGACGGAGTCCATTCGGAGCGATCATGCCTGTGTCGCAGATCGCCCCGAAAATGGCAGGAACGTCCGTTTGGTCCCCACCGCAAAATCCGGAGAGGTTTACTCCTGTCGGGGAAGATTCCTGGGCAACGTAGAACCGACCGGCGGCTGGAAGGGAAAAACGGCCTTCGGGAGTTACCTGATTCAGAATAGCGCGGATCCAACGGTCCGCTTGCCGCCCAAATAAATCGCCAAACCAACTACTCATAATGTCGGCAACTCCTTATGTATGCTTATCGCTGAGTAGTCGTTGATTTCAGACTTTGTAATTTCCCCGTTGCATATTCTTTCAATAAGCGAGTAGATATCTTTACCAATTTGTTGTATGGACTTTCCGGTGAAGATGCCCGAAGCGTCAATGTCAATGTCGTCTTTCATAGAACTATACACTTTTTTATTGCCGGTTATCTTGATGGTTGGTGCTATGGGAAATCCGACCGGAGAGCCCCGTCCCGTAGAGAAAAGAAACAGCGAGGCCCCTCCGGCGGCCATGCCCGTCATTGATTCGACATCCTGCCCCGGCGTGTCCATAAACGAAAGCCCCGGTTTCCGCACGGCTTCGCCGTATTCCAGATAGTCGATAAACGGTGAACTACCCGCTTTGTACACACATCCCATCGATTTCTCTTCTATGGTGGACAGTCCACCCGCGATGTTGCCGGGGGTGGGCTGGGAACCGCGAATGTCTTCACCGGAACGAAGGCATTCGGATTCTACCCGATGGACCGCTTCGAGAATCTTTTGTTTGACGTGCAAATCTTTGACGTTCTTGGTGATCACGTGCTCGGCCCCAATGAGTTCTGTTGTTTCCGAAAGGATCACCTTTGCTCCATATTTCACCAGTTCGTCGGTTACCCACCCAATTGCGGGGTTGGCCGACAGGCCGCTTGTGGCGTCACTCCCTCCGCACTCAAGTCCCACCACCAGATCCTCAACTACCGCATCCCGCCTTTCGGTCGTCTCCTTTACAATCTTTTTCAAGGCGTTGGCCGCGTCAAGCGCCTTTTTCAGAGCATTCGGTGAACCGCCTTCGTCCTGTATGTGAACGAAACGGAACGGGCGACCGGATGCTTTTATCTTTTCGACGATTTCATCCGACGGCGTCCCTTCACATCCCAGGGAAATGAAAATGATTCCGCCGACATTGCGATGGATGCACAGACTCGCCAGAACCCGCGTGGTTCGTTCAAAATCGTCCCCGATCTGACAGCATCCGGCGTTGTGGGTCAGGGCGACAATTTCTTCATCGCGTGCCGCAAGTTTGGCCGCCAGTGGGCTCGCGCACACCGAGGCCGGCATTGCAATGATGTGGTTTCGTATTCCGACGGTTCCGTCCTGTCGCTCATATCCCTTGAACTTAAACACTCAAATCTCCTCGAGCCCTGATGCTCTCAATATTATGCACGTGTACCAATTCACCTTCATCGATCTCCGCACAGGCTATACCGATTGACTCACCGTATTTGACAACCTCTTCGCCTTCGTGTATCGGCCGAAGGGCAACCTTGAAGAAAATTCTTATGTCCTCTTTTATGCTGATGCCTTGAACTTCGGTTCCTTTATCCAGATGCCCCAGGGCAACGCCAACAGTATCTTTCGGATGAATTACCAGCAGTTGCATTTAACTAAGCCTTTCGCTCGCATGATGTGCCTTAATCTACAAAATTGCGTGACTTCGCGACCAGAAACGCTCTGAACAGGGTGCGT
>CAZEMW010000106.1:0-8341 GCA_964513105.1 uncultured Fibrobacterota bacterium | reverse complement strand
CCCTTAGACGACTCAGAAGGGAGTGCCTTGATATTGTACTTCTTCATTCCTACGACCTCGACATGCTCAAATCGGGAGAGGCGATTATGGTCCTGCAGAAGGCACGCGAGCAGGGTAAATTGCGATTTTTCGGGTATTCGGGGGATAATGAAAACGCGCAATATGCGGCAACCATTCCGGGAATCTCAGTTATTGAGACATCGCTCAGTCTCTGTGACCAGGCCGCGATATCACGTCTTCTCCCCACAACCAGACGTAACGATATAGGGATCATCGCAAAACGGCCCGTAGCCAATGCCGTCTGGCGCTACCGGGACGTGTCGCAAGCCGATGTGCCGGAGCATGTCCGTGAATACGCCCGACGGTTCAAGGAGATGAATCTCGAACTCAACCGAATTGCCCCGGAAGTCACTGGATGGGCGGAACTATTCCTGCGCTTCACGATCAGCAATCCGGGCGTGCATTGCGCAATTGTGGGAACGAAAAGCCGAACCAATGCCGAACGCAATCTACAGTTTGCCGAAAAAGGCCCTCTGTCCGAAGTAAGCGTACAGGCAATTCGAGAGGCTTTCGGTGAACTTCAGAAGAGAAGCGAAGGGGGGGTGCCGGGGCTGAATTGACATTTGCCCGTCGATATCTCTTCTCCCCTGTTTGCGGACAGGCAGCGGAACGGGGCTGTCGCCCCGTCTTGCATAGACCGGCGCAGCGACATCCAAAAAACGAACTCGAATTCGTTTTTTTGCTTTATCCCGGACGTAATCGTTATTGGTGACGAAAATCCGTGCGAAGGCGTTCGCCGTAAACATCGTCTACCACTTTGGTCTCATTCCGAGAACTACCCGATCATTGCGCCGTGCTGAGCGAAACGTTGCACGGCATCGGGCTTCGCCGGCCGAAATGAGTGCAGCCGAAGTGAACCTGTAGATTGAGGCCGAGATACGGCACCCCGATAATTCGTCCCGGCGGGCGGAAGAAATACATTGGTTCACTCGGTGTCCATTTTCGGGGGTTTTCGGACCGGCACATTTAGTTCACCCGCAACGGCAAACAATCTTTGCAGTAAATGAAGGAAAGGTCCATGAGATACATATTTCTGATTTTGGCACTAACTGGTCTGCAATTTTCGCTTTCGGCTTCCGAAAGCCGGCTCGGCTCCGTGACCGATACCGACACAACCAAACAGGATTCCACCGTTGCGACGTTGGAGAAAATGACCATAACCGGTCGGCGCATTGGGGAAACCGACCGGGTGACGCTCAAAAAGACCGAAGAGGTCCTGGGGCTCCAGGATAATCTTGACGATCTGGTCTACATGAAACCGGGTACCGATCGCGTTGCGGAATCGGGATCTTCGATGCTTCTGAGGGGCGAGGGTCCGTACGATTATCGCTACTATATCCACGGTATACCCGTGCTTATTGCCTCCCATTTTGCCAACCATTCTTTTGCCGACCAGAATGCAATACTTGTGTCCGACGCCCCTGAAATAAAAGTGCTGACCGGACGGATGGCGGGGAGGTACACCGGTGCCTCGGCGGGAGTAATCACAATAGACCCGGGAGTGGAGTTGCATACCCCCGGGAATAAGAAACCCAGACCTGAAATCCGGGCTAACGCAGGATCTCTTGCACTCGATGTTTCTGCTGTTTCGCCGTTTCGTACGGGTAAAGATCTCTATCGGCTCGGGGGAAGAATCGGCAATTCAATTCTTTTGAAGAAACTTCAATACGAGTACAAATCCAGTGCCCGGGCATCGTTGAACAATGGTGAACCGATCGGATTTCAAGACTGGTTTATAACCGGTAGATCGGATTTCGGCAAACTGAGGATTGGCGAATACCTCTGGTTTGCGTTTGATCGTTACAGCGACGACTCGCCCGGCGAGACATTCAAGCCGTGGGGACTTGGAGCCGTTACTATTTCCGATACCCTTGAACGCTCAAACAGGGAGTTGACAGTCGGCGGATCTCATCAGTACGTAATCGAACGTAAAAAGATCGGCATTGTGACGCCACGCAAAGAGGTAGCGCATTCAAATGCCGTAGTGCGATTGCGGCAAAAGGGTCTTACTTTCGGCAGATTTGGGATAAGTGTGGGTGGTGATGCGGAATACCGCAGGTGGGATGGTCACCTTGAACGGGAATGGGATCGCGACAGTATCCGCTCCGGCGAAACCACCCAACCGATCAGCCGTGGTGCCGATGAAATTCGGGGATCCGGTAACGTCTCGGTGCTTGGCCAAAGCGGACGTATCAGCTACGGAGCAGACCTCCTTGCCGGCGGCATGTATCCGTATTCCGGATTCTTTTTGGATCCAGGGCTCTGGGGAGAATGGTCAACGGATAGGGCCAAAGTGGGCCTGAGCGCCGGCATAACGACCGCTCGACCCGACATTCGGGGTCTCCCCGATCAAGACTACCGATCGGTTCTCACGAAAACATACTTACTTGAACTAACCGGCGGTACGTCCCATGAACTGCTCAACTTCCTGTCGGCGGAAACCGAGATCAATCTTTTCCTGAAATACCGCGATCACACGCCGGGACTGAGTGATATCCCCAGCGAACCGGTTTGGGATCCCCGGATGAAAACCCCCCTTTCGGCTCGCGGAATGGGTGTTCAGCTCCGAGTGCATTTTCGCGATAGAGCGTCGCTGCTGCTCGTCCAGAACATCAGCGATTCACGAAGGCTCACCGATACCGGAGATAAAGCCTATGAGTGGGAAATGCCCTGGTCGACAAAGTTCGCCCTAAGCACAAACTTCCTCAACCGGATAATCACCCTCTACATTTCCGGCGTATTCGCCCCCGGCCTGCCCTACCGTGAAATCATATTTGATACCGACGGCGTACCCCATTATACAGGCGAACAGAAAAGAACACCTTTCTACAAACGACTGGATATCAAGACGCAATTCAATCAGGATGTCTCCGAGAACCGGATCCTTACCCGATTTTCAGTTTACTTCGGATTGTCGAACATCATCAACTTTATACAGTATCACTATCTCAGCTCCGATGAGCGTTCATTTGCCAACACTCGCGAATTCTACTGGGACAACGCCGAAGCAAAACAGTCTCTCACCCTTGATCCGGCACGAATAGAAATCGGCGCCCGAATCGGATTTCGGCTATAGGCAACTCCCCACTTTTTCATGAACCCGGTCACTGGACTTTAGCGTTCCGGTCACTGACTAAAGCGTCACAATCACTGACTTTGGTGTCACAAGTACTGACTTTGGCGTCCTAATCACTGACCTTGGCGTCCCGGTTACTGACTTTAGCGTCCCGGTCACTGAGCTTGTCGAAGTGACCGCCCCAACCGTCCCTCCCAGGCTCCTTCCTACCAATGAGCACATTGAGTACTATCACGCAACAAGAATTACCAAATCCTTGCACCGGCGTTCTGTCATACCCCCTATACTCCTTCATGTGACTTCCTATGAAACCCGGTGTCATCGCCACAGGCCGCCCCGGCTTCGGAAACAACAAACCGGCACGGTGATGCTGCAATTCCACCTTTCAGCCCGGGACCGTGTCCGTTTCAATTTCACCAATAGCTGGATTGGGGAGGGACTATGCCTGCGATTGGAACCATGGTAAAAATCGAAAGCAGCCCACACGTGAAGGTGAAAATGTTTGATAAAAACGAAAACACCTGGGATGTCGTGCTGCCGGAAGCCGGCGATGAAGCATATTATCCACGATGGACGAATGATCCGGATTTTCTGACCCACACCGGACACGGACGATACTCAAAAGCCTTTCTATGCCGTTTCGCGTCCGATTATAAAAGCATAGAGAAAAGCGTACTGTTTGCTTCGGGCGGAAGCATCTATCATCCCGGCGCGCGTATCGGCATCAGCTCATGCGCCGAGGACTGGGAAACGATCGGTTACATGGCCGCCCATGCAATTATTGGAGATATACCGGTGGCAAAAACGAGTAAGGGGTATATCCGCACCGATGCTCTATTGCTCGAACGCGCAACGACACGATAAACTCCCCGGGGCCTCGTACTCTCCAACATCCCACAAACGAGGCCCTGCGGTTCAGTACCGGTTCCCGAGTCCTCGATCGGAAGACTCACTCAAAACCGAGTTGATCCTGCATAAGCGCTGTTACCAGATAGGGGGGGATGAGCCTGATTTTCTTATTGCGAATAACCCGCGTCTCCGGTAATCCGGTATACACGACATACCCTTCGGATATACCCATTCGGTTCAGGAAATCGAGCAACTGACTTAGAGTGTTGGACTTCACCGACGACGATGATTTCACCTCAATCGGTATAAGCCTTTCGCGACACTGTACCACAAAATCCAATTCGGTTGATACACGATTATTGCTTCGATAGCATTGAACAGCCTTGACACTCTGCACGAAACCTATACAATCCTGAAGAACCGCATTTTCCAGCAACATGGATGCGTTCGGATCGCTTCCCGTTAGATTTACCGTAAAAAGCCGTGTAAGCAGGAAATTAGCCACGCCGGTATCGAAAAGATATTTCTTCGAAGAGTATCCTTTTTTTGTTGTTGGATGCGGCGTTCGAAACCCGAGAGTATACGTAATGTGCCATGAGGCCAACGCATCCAATACATGCGGTAGTATTGTTCTGTACGCGGGCGAAGAAGTCGACAACAATGTGGCATTCTGCGTGAGCGAACATATGTGGTGAGCTATGGCGCTCATGACCGCTTCGACAACTCGCCCATATTGTGGAGCACGTCCTTTTCGCGTAGTTGTTTCGGGATCGATGAATCTATCTGCGTCACGATAGATATTGTTGAGAAAGGACTCGAACAGAAGGATCAACTCGCTGCCGACATAATTGGCTTTCACGATTCCGGGGAGGCCACCAATTTGCAGGTAAAGGCGGTACTCCTCCAGAATGAGTTCATGGGCATGAAGTGAAATATCATCTTTCCCCTTCACAAGCTGCAGGTAATCCTGTTTCCCCCTGAAACGGAGAAACTCATTGAAATTCAGAGGTCGACAGGTGAAGTCAACTGTCCGCCCTACCGGCATCGGTCTGCCGGCTTTGTACAGATTGGCAAGAAGTGAGCCCAGGAGAATGACCTTTTGCCCTCGCCACTTGCGCTGCATTTCCATTATAAAGGAACTGAGATGCTCCGATGCCTGTGCCTCATCCAATATGAGCGTTGTTCCCTTATGTGGCTCGAATGAGAATACCGTCTTGAGGATCGTCTCAAACTCGGAAAAAGTACGCGCATTCCGAAGAGCGATAACTTCCCGCTCTTCATCCCAGAAGTTTATAATGAGCCCATTCCGACTGCAGGGCAGGTTCTCAACGAGAGTGCTTTTGCCGGTTTGGCGTGCGCCGGAGATCAAGACAATATGCTCTCCCTTGTCCTCCCGAAGGAACCGGCACAGGTCTTCCTCAAGATCGCGTTTGATGTAATCCATACGCACAAAATACGTTCGAGCAGCAACTATTGTTGCATTTATGTATATTTTTGCATAAATTCAACCTTTTTTGTGGCATATTTTACATAAATTCAACTTTTTTTCGAGTTTTGTCCCATTTCACGCCGTGATGGCACCGGAAGGAAGCGGTATGAAGATCTGGACCTTCGATTCTATGATACCCAAAGACCAGGGGCCTTGACCAAGCGCTGGGCCCCCTGGTTGCTTGATTTGAAAAGCGGAATACTGCCTGATTCACCCACCCGACGGACGTCGAGCGGAGCAGAATTGAAGGACGACTCCCAATCCCCCGGACGGCGAGCGGAGCAAAAACGAAAGGATCACTCCCCAATCCCCCGGACGTCGAGCGGAGCCGAGACGGAAGGATGCCCACTCGTCCAGCCTCCTACCGAAGAACCGAGAACAGCTCCTTCACCCTTGTCCTTGCATCGTCAACGATGACAAAATACCGCCCCTGTGCCGTACGAAACGACCCAAGCGGTATTTCATACACACGGATTCCGGGCTCTATTTCGAATGTCTTTCGGGCCATAGTCCTCCCCTGAAGGTTATAGATTGTCATTTTCCCACGGGTGAGCTCTGTTTGTGAAAACACAATCCTGGCCGTTCCGTTTTCTGTCACGCCCAGAAAACGGGGTCGGGCATAGACCAGCCGCCCGAAACGGATCGAAGTACCCACTTCATCGACCTGAATAAACAGTGTCACTTCGGTTTTGCCGCCGAACGTATCGGTTGCGCTCAATGTGATCGACTCCTCATCGCCGACAATGACTGGAGCAAGCATCACCGAATCGGTCCCGACCGAGGTTGCCCAGTCGGGGCCGGAGTATCCAAACGTCATTGCATGGCCCTCCGGGTCGGTAAACAGCGCGGCAAGGTAGAGCACCAGCGTGTCCTGCGCGGGAATGATGACCGTGTCGGCAATCTGGTCGGTAAACACCGGCGGAAGGTTGTTGGTGATCTGTACATCCGCGTACTGCACAAGCGTGGAATCCAACACATCCACAAACCGGAGTGTCAGGTCACCCGGCAGGAAACCGACCGGTATATCGTATCCCCAGGTTTGCCGTATGTCGTCGGCCTTGGCGATCGAATCGATCGTTTTCCATTCGCCCTCGGCACGCCGGTACTGCACGAGTAGCGCGTTGGTGTTATGCCCGTCGATATCGGCCGTAAGCCGTTCTCCGGGGTAGAAGGATGTTTTTGCCACACCGGCACGGAGGTGTCGGGTGTAGCGGAATGTGGTCATATCCGGTCCGGCACACCAGACGTGGTTTGCATCGAGGATGAACAGTCGTTCGTTTCTTCTGAGAGACTGATGCGCATATTTGTCGGTGTTGTACTTTTCCCGCACATCGACAGAATCCCACGTTTTTCCACCGTCAAAAGTGCGACCAAATATCCCGCCTTCATTATAGGTAAACCCACGATTGTGGTCGACAAACATGATCTGTGAAAAATCGAACTCGACATTGTTTTCGATGGTCGTCCAGGTAGCACCGCGATCCTCGGTCTTCATAAGAACTCCGTCGCGCCGACCGAGGTACGCCGTGGTTGAATTGACCTGTGCCAAATCGCCGTAGCCACTCGAACTTTCCAGCATCGAATCGCTCCAGGTAACTCCACCGTCATCCGATGTGCAGACAAAAAGACCGTATGCCGAATCCGGCGCCCCATCCTCGCTTGTGAAATAGCGTTTCCCGTTAGTAACCGTCAGCAGTTCCTGTTCAGAGAATGCGAGAAAGGACACTATTTCATTTTGCTTGTGCGGAAAGGTCAGTGGTCGTTCCTGCCAGGTCTCCCCTTTGTCGGGAGAATAAAAAAGGTTATACTTGGACATGGCAAAAACCCTGGAGTCTCCGACAAGATCAATTTCATAGACCGCATCCTCACCGGTTCCGGGTATTCCGGTCCAGGTCACTCCACGATCGGTGGTTCTATACACACCGTACTTGTTTTCAACCTCCAGGCTCGGATAATACGCACCGAGAAACCCGGTGGTGGAATCAATGAAAGCCCAATCTCTGACCTCGATTTTGTCCGGGAAGGAGGCCGACTCCCAGGTTTCGTGTCCGTCGGTCGTGTTCCAGTAAAGACCGTCGTCTCCATAGCATATGCCCCTGAGGGTATCGAAAAACCATACTCCCCAGCGAAAGCCCCCGGTTCCGTTGTCCACTTTCTCCCACGTTTCCCAATTGTCGGTGGTATGCACCAGAGTTACCGAAAAGATATCGTACTTCCAGGCTACCGTTGGGGAAAGATAATAGGCGCGGTCGTCGGTATCGGTTCCATGCCTTACCTGCCGCCACGTTTGTCCTCTATCATAGGATATTGGGAAAGTGCTGTGAGAGTAGTCGGGAGCGATAATGATCGTATCACCGAACTGTTGTGCATCTTGTCCCCGAACGAGACTCGGGATGTAAGTGGATATCCATTCAGCTCCGCCGTTGATCGTGTAATACACATAGGTTTCGTATTGAAAGAAGAAGAAACCGCTGTCGGCACTGGTAAAATAGACCAGTTCGATGTCTCGATCTCGGTACAACGTATCATAATTCGAGGAGTCGACAACCAGTGGTTCGACAGTAAGGGTGTCGTATCGCTTTTTCGTGCTGTACGGTTTAAGAGAATCCACGGCGGTTGAGTACCAGCTCTTGCCGGCATCATCGGTGAAAAACATCGTGCGTTTCGCGGAAACGGCCCAGTTTCCCGGCGAAGAGGCCGCACCGCATTTCAGGTACGCCTTCTTGTCGTTGATATGATCGTAGAAGGTGGTGTCTCTCCAAGTCTCTCCACCATCGAAGGTGACAAACAAAGTGTCGGATTTCACGATGAATCCTGTGTCGACATTGGCGAAACTGATATCGTCATACTGCAGCACGGAATGCACC
>CAZEMW010000105.1:3884-8341 GCA_964513105.1 uncultured Fibrobacterota bacterium | reverse complement strand
GTACCTCACCTTCAAGCCGAAATTGAGACTGACGTAGAGCGTTTGCCTTTTTGCTAAGGAGATGCTCGAACTGGTTTTTCGTGCCGAAATGAAGGAGATGCCGTCGTTTTTTTCCGACATGGCAACATCGACCGATTCCAGCGGTCGACATCAACCACTCGAGAGGGGCTTCCGGGGGAACGTCCTGAAGTGTAATGGTATCCGTGTTTCCCATCCTTCTGATGATCTCAAGGGCCTTCGACACGAACTCTCCGGACTCCTCGGGCTTTCGAGTCACCCATACCTGATATTTCGCCGATTCTCGCCCGGCACAGAAGATTGAGTTATCCCAACGAGATTGAGCCAGAGCCCAGAGACCGATCAGAATGCCATTATCATCTTCTGCGTAGATCACCAACGGTAGGAAACTGTCACGATAAACGTCGTACCATGAACAGAAAAAAGCGGGACGCTGAAATCCCGTTGCCCAGTTGCTGTTCCGACAGAGAGATTCGGCCCTTCTGCGCCATTCGAAATCGGCAACCAGAGACTGTGCCTCACGATCATAAGCTGCGTGTACATTCATTGACCAACTCCTTTATGGGGTGTGAATCAGGTGATCCGGCCTCAGATTAGGCGGCGCACATACTGCCACCGCACAATCCGGAACGAAGATTTCCATTCAACGAATGGGGTGTTCCATGGTTCTGCAAGTGTGGTGCCCGAATTGAAGGACTGCCGCTCGTCTGGTAATTCCCTGGTGTATTCGACCGGCATTTTTCTTGCTTTGGCTTGCCGTCCCGGCAACCTTGCAGCAGCATGTTACCGGAGAATGTGATATGGGTGGAAACCGTATCCGCCCCCGTCCGGCGGAAAGGTGATGAGGCCGGCCTCCGTGCCGAAGAACCAGTCCGGTGGAAAATTGCTGCCCCGAGCTTGAGAATTGGATCTGTTGCAGATCCCGAACACTCCGAGGATCAGGGTTGCGGAACCGGCTCGGGAAGAATTGTCCGGCAAGTAAACAGCCGGACAGTTGCTCTTCCTCCAAGGTTCTCGAGGTGTCGATGGAGGGACATTTGCGAATGCAAGAATTTCCATAGTGCCTGTCCGAAAACCCCATTCGGCGCGTCGACCGGCTGCGAAAGTGCCTGGCTTCGTTGTCCCAAATCGCCGTATCGCCGCGGATACGCCTCTTTGTGACGCCTCGCCAAGCGCTTTCTCGCTCGGCCGACACACCAAAGCGGATTTCCGGACAGGCACTACCATAATGATGCATACGGGCTGCCGGCATGTCCGGCCACCCGTATGCGCAGACAATCGTCACCGGAAAACCCTACCGAACCATGATGGATCGCGAATAGACAGCCTCACCGATCTGCACCCGCACGAGAACCATTCCTCCGGGCAAGGCAAGGTGGGACAGATTGAATACGACCTCGTCTGCGGTTCTCCCTTCTGCTGATCCAAGGTCGGCCAGCATTCTGCCGGACACGCTGAATAGCGTGACCGTGATGCGATCCGATACGTCTACCCGGTCGGGATCGAGCCTCAGATTAAGCATCCGGTTCCGAAAGTCGATCACGAAACCATCCGGTAGGTTGTTGTTCCTATTCATGCCGAGGCGTAAGTCCGTTGCATTATCCGATACAGTAAACATCTCCCGTTCTGTCGAATCCCCGGGAAAAATGTCTCCGGGCTCAAGTACCGGCATGCCCCAGAGTTCATACTGTGTGGCCTGAGAATCCGGAAGCGCATCTTCTTCGAGCGCCAGAAGCGAGTACTCCTCATCCACAAATCCCAGTGTCGATGCCATGGATCGGGGCAACTCCGTATCCAGAGACTGCAGCTCCCCACTTGCCCCGACCAGTCGAGAAAAATGATCCGCATCCGGCATGAAAACTCTCACATTCTCTTCGAGAAACTCCGTAAGCTCCACAGTACCGCGTTGTAGTTTCCATCGTACGTGGTCAACGAAGGGTTTTGAACTGTGGATGTACAGTTCGTTCGGGCCTTTGTTCAGGCCATTGTACCAGTAGTAAGACTGCTTTGGTGCGGTGTGCGCATATGATTCCGTCTGTGCGTGCTCGACACCGTTCGAGACCGTGCCCTGTATTCGCATATTGCCTCCATATCGCGACACGAACTCGTTCAGATTAACACCGGGCCAGTACAGTTGCTCCGCCGGATAGTATCGCTCTTCGAACCATTCTTCGCGCGAAAGCTGTTGTGTCAGAGTTGTAACGGACACCCGAGGATCCCATTCGATACTGTAATCGGTAGTTGAACCGTGAACCCATCGCGGTCCCGCAGTGACCAGTACAACGCTCCGAAGTGTCTTCTCTTCATTCGAAAAAAGGGTTAGTGCCAAACGCAACGCATCACCAAATTCCTGATGAGATCGGGCGACGATTTCTTCCATTTCCTCATCGGTATAATCCGGTGAAGTACCATTGTCCGGCATTTTCTCGTAGGACATTGTACTGAGTTCGTACAAGCGGGCCATCATCTTCTTGTATTCAGGTCCCCCCTTTCGATCCAGTTGAAAAACCGTGCGAGTTTCGCCCTCAATATCAATAATGAGAGCAGCCTGTTTGTTCCTGCTTTCCAGTGTCAGAAGGAATGCCTGAAGAAGATTCGCCTGTTCGACAATCTGCCGTGCATATTTTCTCAGCACTTCCGGATGATTCCAGCGCCATAAGATGACGATCTCCTCCCGCAATGCCGTAGACCGCAACAGGGTCGACATATCCGCACCGACGAAATGAGCCATTTCCCCCGATAAACCGGCGGTCTCAACCGGCGCGACGTAAAGACGGGACCCTTCGGGTTCGTTTTCCGCATGAGGTATCAGAGAAGCAATGCCGCCGCGCGCTTCAGCCGGGGAGAGTACTACGGAATCGGAGTCGACATGTTCGATTGTTCCATCCGAGCGCTTGATTGTAAATGAGCGCAAGCCTGCTTTCCGATACACGGTCACTTCCGCATCGCTTGTAAATGCCCGCGGGTACCCGATTGTGTTTCCTTTGCCTTGTGAGCTTGAAGGGACAAGATACCGAAATCGTACCCGACGAGTTTTGCCCCATTCGACGGGAAAGATTGAGATGTCATAGTTGTCTCGGCCAAGATACTCAAGTATTACCGGATCGCGAGGGCGCGGCGGTACCTCTGCGTTTCTATCGACCACTTCTTCGTATTGTTGTCGGGCGACATTCAACGGCTTCAGTTTTCCTTCGAGAATCATCCCCTTATACCATGTCAGCAATCCCACAACAACGGCACCGGACTGCAGATTGATGTTCCCAACGATCTCCAATGCGTCCTCGTGTTCCGCGGGTTTTCCTCCCGACACGCCGAACACCCACTCAAGTTCAACATCAAGGTAATCGGCATACACGCCGATTCGGTATTTCTCTTCAATTATTCTCGCCTGCCCAGTCCAGGCCTCCCCCTGAGTAGATTGGGAACGAAATATTCCATGTTGTTGTCCGATCCCGTAACTTGACAAAGCAAACACCAGAACAACCAGTAACCGACTCATACAGCCCCCTCCATGTCTCGATGTGAAATCATCGAACGTACCATGCGTTCGATCCGTAAGATCAACATACCACATCCGAGAGGGTTTGAACGTATTGTAGTAAAAAAAGCGTTTTCCGGGAGAAAACAGGAAAGATAGTACTACTTGGTGTCTGTCCGGAACACTCGTTCATCGTGCTGCATTGAGCGAAGTCGAAAGGTCGGGAAGCCCCTTCGTTTCGGTCGACCACAGTCACTTTCCCGATTGAAATCGGGACTCGGCGTCTGTTTTCGAGGGTTTTGGGACAGGCACCACATAGAGATGCCTGGCGATCGGATTATTGGGAGCTACCGACTTCAGAATGTGCGGCCGGAATCATGATTGTAAAGGTACTTCCCTTTTCAGGTGCGCTCTCGACCGAAATGGCCCCGCCGTTACGCTCTATGAATTCCTTGCACAACAGTAATCCCAGACCACTTCCCCGCTCGCCGTCCGTCCCCCGCCTTCCGGATTTCGGCGATATACCAAAAAGGTTCGCCCTGCTCTCCTCATCCATTCCGATACCGGTGTCCGTGATACTCAATTTATGATACGTTTCTCCGCCCCTGACAACCACGGTAATCGCTCCGCCTTTCGGTGTGAACTTAACCGCATTTGAGAGAAGATTGCGAATGGTAATGCCTATCATATTGCGGTCACACCGGCAGGTTACTTCGCCCTCAGTTTGCCGGATTATTCTGATCTGTTTCATTTCGGCATTCAGATGGATTTCATCAATCTTTTCATCCAGGATTTCGTTCAATACCGCGACCGACGGATTGAACTGGACCGTTTTTGTCTGGGTTTTCGCCCAGTGAAGAAGGTTTTCGAGCATCTCATAGGTTGACCGTGAGGAATCTTTCAGCATTTTGAGCATATCTTGAAATTCATCGCCGCTATAGACTTCCGGATTGTCCACCAT
>CAZEMW010000105.1:3469-3874 GCA_964513105.1 uncultured Fibrobacterota bacterium | reverse complement strand
CGTAAAACCGAATATCGAATTGCGAAGGTCATGACCGATTATTGAGAACAGTTTATCTTTCGCCGCGTTGGCTTCCTCAAGCTCCCGTTGTGATTCGAGTAACGCCAATTCGGCATTCTTGCGATCGGTCGCATCGAACACGATACCTTTCAGTTTCAGAGGAGCGCCCGAAGCATCTTTCCTGGTTACGGACCCCCGATCGTAAAACCATCGATAATCGCCGCTTTTTGTCCTGATTCGATACTCGACTTCATACAGTTCCGCCTCACCGGACAGGTGGCGCCGCATCGCATTCATTGCCTTTTCATGGTCGTCCGGGTGGAGCAAATCGGTGAATGCGGTATACGGACACGGTTCGGGAAATTCGTCGCGATCGTAGCCAAGCATTTTCACTTTGTTTTCATT
>CAZEMW010000105.1:0-3459 GCA_964513105.1 uncultured Fibrobacterota bacterium | reverse complement strand
TTCATTATATGTGACCAGGTTGTTCTTGACATCCCATTCCCACCAGGCCAGATTTCCCGCCGATAGCGACAGATGCAATCGTTCACGGGCAAGTTCGAGATCCTGATGAATGGACCGGTATTCACGATTTGCGGATTCCAGTTCCTTGACCCGTTCAAGGAGTTCTTCATAGGTAGGTTTCTGCATTGATCAGTTTTCCCCGATTCCCTGATTGAACAGCGATTCCCAAACGTGGATTCAATTTGCCGATCGGTGCGCCTTGCCGGGAGATGCCCGGCTTACTAATTAACTATATGCCGCAACAACCCGGCAGCGCGTATTGCGTTGCTCCAACCCGAATGGTACAGCCCATGCATAATTCGGGCCGGCGCCTTCTTTGTCCTCGATTTCTTGAGTAGAAGGACCCTGGGGCGGGGGTAGCAGACGGTAGAATTGAGCCCGACCAAGCGCCTATCGCATCACCGCCGCGACGTTTCCGTACGAAATGAAATCGCTGATCGCTCGCCGGTGACAGTGAAAGTACTCTTCGAGTCGTCGATAGGTCGAGGTGTCCTCAACTGATTTGTTGTGGTAACTCTCTTTATAGCCAAGATGACGTTCGTAAAAGGTGAACGCGTCGCTGAATACCTGATAGATCGTCAAAATGGTTTTGGCATTCGCCCCAAGGTTTTTGCGCCAGATATGACGTAGCTCCCGGTCGGTGATACCCATCTGAAGCGCCCACTGGGATACGAATTTTGGCGAATAGTCGAAAAGCACGTCGGTTGAATGAAAAAGACGATCGTCGTCGAGACCGTACCGTGGATTGATAATGTTCTGGAGCGCCACTCTGTTGACCGTCCGAAACACTTCGTACGGCTCGAGATCGGAGCTTTTCTGGATGACCCCCTTTGCTCCGAGCTTCGCGGACCGAAACCCTTTGGCGGTCGAACTGCTGTCGGTGTACATGACAAATGCGACTTGTGTGCCGTATGTGCTCAAGAGGTGAAATTCGTCGTTATCGACGTCGGATATGCCCAGTTCAGTCAGGCAAAGGTGAATCCGTTCTATATCGGATAGGATCGTTTTAGCTTCGGCGGCCTTTGATACCCCTCGGACATCATATAGTTTCACCGGGCTGATCACCTCGTTTATGAAAGACAAAGACATGGGGTCTTTATCCACAACGAGGACTTTCACCAGATTATCGAGAAAATAGTACGGATGGCGAGAATCCGACATTCCAACCTCTATATCCCACACAACGATAGAGCAGAGTAACCGGCATAGGTGCAAGCATTAACCCAAGGAGCACAACCCGGTCTCAATGATATACTCTTGCCCACCCAAAAGCAAACCCCGCCCCTTTCGGATTGGGGATCTCGGATTGCGGATTGAAAGACCCAGAACCTAAAACCGGCCCCTCACCCCGAACCCCGAACCTAAAACCTCCCCAACCCATCAAAATCCAGTGTGGCGAAATAATCTTCGATCGTTTCGGCCCGACGGATTTGCACGATTTCGCCGTTTTCTCGAAGAAGATACTCCGCCGACCGCAGTTTTCCGTTGTAATTGAATCCCATTGCGTGACCGTGCGCCCCGGCATCATGGATTATCAGGATATCACCGATATCAATGGGTGGTAGCTCGCGGTCAATTGCAAATTTGTCGTTGTTCTCGCACAGAGATCCGGTAACATCGTACCTTCGATCTCGAGGAAGGTTCTCTTTTCCTATCACCGATATATGATGATAGGCGCCGTAGAGCGCCGGACGCATCAGATTCGCCATGCAGGCATCCACCCCGGCAAATTTCTTGTAGGTATCCTTGAGATGAAGAACTCTGGTGACCAGCCAGCCGAACGGACCGGTAATCATTCGTCCGAATTCCGCGTAGATCTTGAGCGGATGAAGCCCTGCCGGACGAATGACAGCATCATAGCGTTCCCGAATCCCCTTTGAAACCACATCGAGATCCACGGGTTCCTGATCCGGCCGATAAGGAATTCCGATGCCGCCGCCGATATTCACAAATTCGAAGGTAATCCCGAGTTCCTGCGAGAGTGCCGCCACCAGTTCAAAAAGAAGGTTGGCCGTTTCGACAAAATAGAGGGGATCCAGTTCGTTGGAAGCCACCATTGTATGAAGGCCGAAGCGTTTCACACCTTTCTGCGCCGCCGCCCGGTACCCCTCGAACAATTGCTCCCGCGTGCATCCGTACTTCGCCTCTTCGGGGTTACCGATAATGGCGTTGCCGCCTTTGAGAGGACCGGGATTATACCGAAAACAAAGCAGTTCGGGAAGACCGACATTTTCCTCGAGGTACCCGAGGTGAGAAAGGTCGTCGAGGTTGATAACGGCGCCCAGTTCGCGAGCACGCTTGTATTCTACGGCGGGTGTATCGTTCGACGTGAACATGATGTCCTCGCCGGTAACACCCACCCGTTGCGAGAGCTCGAGCTCGGCCAATGAGCTGCAGTCGCTTCCTGCGCCCTCTTCGTTCAATATTTTCATAAGAAACGGATTGGGTGCCGCTTTTATCGCATAGTACTCTCGAAACTCAGGTGCCCAGGAAAAGGCCTGTTTCAATTTTCGAATGTTCTCTCGAATCGCCTTCTCATCATACAGATGAAAAGGGGTTTCATACGTTTTCGCCATCTCAAGCATCTGCTCTTCAGATACGGGCAGACGTTTTTCCGCCATCATCACCCCCGGCAGGCCCTTTGGGCCTGAAGGTCAAAGTTCTAAGATCAGACTTCGGCGCCGCTCAGTCACCAAAGGTCAAAAAAATACAAAAAGACCCCCGGCAGACGATTACTGGTGGTATCGACCGCGGCAGACCAGTTCATCGAGGGGCTTTTTGTCGCGAATATCGGGGAGTTCTACCGGGTAGCCGACCGGGGTCATGACAACCGGTTCGACATGATCCGGTAGCTCGAGTGCTTTGCGGAGTTCGAATTCGTCGAACGCCCCGATCCAGCAGGTTCCCAGCCCCAATTCGGTCGCCTGAAGAATCATGTGGTCCATGGCAATAGCTGCGTCCACATCACCATAGGATTTGCCGTCACGCCGTTTCCAGGCCTGATCATGGTCGCAACACACTACGATTACCGCCGGTGCATTCAAAAACCAGTCACGACCATACACACTGGCAAGCCGCCAGACCTCCTCACCAACAAGGAGAATGAATTTCAGAGGCTGATTATTGCACGCCGAAGGGGCAACTCGTCCGGCATCGAGAATGAGATCCAGCTTTCTTTGCTCGACCGCATCGGCTTTGTAATCTCTGACAGATCTGCGTAGAACGGCCAAATCGATGAATCTCATTGGGTGCCTCCCCGGTCGGGTTTAGTGGTTTTGCAGGGTTTTCGAACCTGAGAAAAATAACTTGTGTTTGTCTGGTACCCTCGGAGACGGGCCAGACACGATGTGTCGTATGCAGCCGAATTGGTCGGCAACAGCGGGAAGCATTCGTTTCTCC
>CAZEMW010000104.1:0-8452 GCA_964513105.1 uncultured Fibrobacterota bacterium | reverse complement strand
ATACCACAGAGTACAACCGCAATTGAAGCAGTCCTGCGAGGAGTCCCTACGATTGTTGCCCGTCACGCAAGATTTGAGCAGATCGGCCATGCTCTTTTTGACAAAAATGACATGATGGGTTTGAGAGAAGCGGTGCGCCGAATGCTCGACGGTGGTCTGACGCCGACGTTTTCCCATTTCCGAAACGCGTACCGCATGCTGTACAATCATTTTTTCAGGTGGGAGTTCAAATTCAAGGTATGCGGTGTCTCGAATATGCACTATGCCGGCTTTCGATTCGAGGATATGTCGCAGCTCGCCGCGGGATTCGACCCGGTCCTTGATCGGGTATGTGACCGGGTTTTGTCCGACGGCCCTCTGTACCGGCCACTTTCCGAAGAGTACCTCAACAGATCGACCGATGAAGAGGAATCATTTCTGCAGAGGGAATGGAAGGAAGTCCTTGCGTTTCGGGCCACGGCTGCGAATCACCGGAATTCATGGTCGGAAGCCCCGGTAGATGTCATTTTCCTGAAGTGCGAGCCAAACGACTGTATCCCTCCGGAACCATACCGGTCGCGCCATTCGAATATTGGAATCCATACAATTGAACTCGAGAACAGGAGCGTTGATGCCCGGACGTTGGGAACGATAATAGAAAAATTGTCCGACTGTGAGGCTCCCTATGTTGCCGTTGTTGATTCGTCGGTGCGGCATGATGAATCCAGTCTATCACGAGCGATAGATTTCCTTGAAAAGAACGAAAACCAGGAAAGATATGCCGTTCGCTATGGTGCCTACGTGCTCAAAGAGAGCGGGTGGCTGAGGGGAGAAGTATTCTCTTCGTTCAATTCGGTTGAGGATTACGGACGAGCACTGGGAATCGCTCCAAGCCTTCAAAATCCGTCCGTACTGCTGTCTCTCGCCGTTTTCAGAACATCCCGGCTCCGTGAGGAGCTTGTACGTCTTTCGGCGGGAGACGAAAAAACTCCTGTTGTACTTTCTCTTTACGAGTTGCTGTCACGTCCCGGATGCAGCATAAACCATTTTCCCGGAGCAATTATACCGGAACGACTGCGCGATGATCAGCCCGTATCGGATCTTGTCTCGGCCGCCATGCAGCGCAGTATTGAGCATGCACGGGCGGTGAAAATGAAGCTTTCTCATATCTGTCTGAGATGCCCCGATTCACAGATTGAGCAAACCTTCAAAGGAGTGCTCGGAGAACAGCATCGAAAGCTGATGCAAAGCGATCTTGTCCAGGCTTTGCCGACGTCACAGGAACGGGAAATTGCGAAAGGACTCGTCGGCTCCCTATCAGGCAACTTCCGTGATTCTTCCCAACTCAAACGACTACTGGCATGCATGCTGTATGTACCGGCGCACCGTCTTGTTCTCGATCCCGACCTCACCGGAGTTCCGGCATGGTTCGTGGACGATTACTTTGCCTATGCGGTCAAACAGCCGATTCTTTTCTCCGAAGTGGGTGAGGCGGAACGCTATTTTCAGCATCTGTTCCGCTTTCTTGCGGGTATCGACTCCCAACTCCGAAGAAATCCCGATTCTCAACTGTGGCTTTCAGCCGGTAATATGTTTCTGGAACGAGCGAGCTTGCTGAATGTGCTGTTTAGTGAGAAGAATCTCAGGCCGTTTTACGAAATGCGCGATCGAGTGGTGCGGCGTGTTCTGGAAGCCGGGGGATATATACTCGAGCACTCGACATCTTCACCCGAGGCGAAATCCTCGCTAAGCGCAGCAATAGATCAGAACAGAGAGAACGAAGGTCGGACGGAAGAGCACCCGGGTGAACAAGAAGGGCGCCGAAACGGGCCGACATGCACAGATACGGCGTGCAACGCGAAGAAAAAAATCCGTGTGGGTGTTCTGAACCGAATGTTCACGGCAACAACCGAAACGTGGCTTACACTGCCGCTGTTCGAAGCACTTGACAAAAAAACATTCGAAACCCATTTGTATGTGCTGGGGCAGGACGGTAACGAGGTGGAAACGTATGCCCGTGAACGGGCGGATAGCTTCACCGTTCTTCCACGAGCCCCTCGTGAAGCGGTGGAAAAACTCCGTGCCGACAATCTCGACATACTCATGACCGGAACAAACCTGTGCGCCGTCACGCACGAGCTTCTCATCATTTTCAGTCATCGTATCGCCGCAAAGCAAGGTACGTTGCTTTCTTCGCCGTTAAGTACCGGTCTGAAGAACATGGACTTTTTTGTGACAGGTGTCGATACCGAAGAAGGCGGAGCCGGCCAGACGCAGTATACCGAAAAAATCCTTGATGTTGGTGGTGCGGGGTTTTGCTTCGATTTCACGGCGGTTCCCAAACAAACGCTTGGCACGCCGACGCGAGAAGCATACGGCATTTCACCAAATGCTATGGTATACGTTTCCGGGGCCAATTTTCACAAGATCATTCCCGAGCAGCGAATCGTCTGGGCCCGAATTCTTCAGCAGGTGCCGAATTCGGTTCTGGTGCTATACCCATTTGGTCCGGCATGGACTCACTCTTATCCGACAAAACGGTTCGAAGATGAGCTTCGTGAGCTGTTTGAAAGCTATGGAATCGGTATCGAGCGCCTGGTCATTTTGCCGACTCTGCCGGGTCGGGCCGATGTTCTGGGAGTGCTGGAGTGTTGTGACGTTTACCTGGATTCCTACCCACATTCCGGAGGAGTATCTTTGGCGGACCCGCTGGAAAAGCGGCTTGCGATCGTGGAACGTCAGGGGCCGTTCATACGCTCCAGACACGGTGCCGGAATCTTGCGGGAGCTTGACCTTCATGAATGCGTTGTGGACACCGAAGCGGAGTACATTGAGTTGGCTGTCAGGCTGGGGTTGGACGGTCGGTATCGCAGCCGCATGCGAGAAAAAGTCAATGCCGCAATGAATGCGGACCCACGATTTCTTAATGTCGAACGGTTTGGTTCTGCGCTGGGCTCAGCGCTCGAAAAACTTCTTTCAGAGGACCCCAAAAGGAATGAAACAACTTTGTGTTATTGATTGGCGTGGATGGTCGCGGGAACGTAAACTGCCGACCCGAAGGTGGCTTGAACAGATTGCTTCAGTTGGGTCTGTCATACACCTGAATCTCGATGAGTCGGGGGAACACGCCGGGCAGTTCTCGAGAACCGCCTCTTCGTGGCCGGCGGTCTGTGAGACGGCCTATGCCGAGGGATCCTACATTGTTCTGATTACTCCCGATCAGATGTTCTTCGATTCCGAGATCGTAAGAAACGCAATTTCCCGTTGCACCCACAAGTTTGACTATTTCACTCAGTGGGAACATGCTCAATTGCCTCTGGGGATAGGGGCGCGGGTGCTGAATCCGTCAAATGAGGTCATACGCGGCTGGGAAGGTACACCGGATGCGCTTATTGAAGCATTGAAATCGGATCCGGAGCGGTTCACTCTGAAGTATGACGATATGAACTACCTGTACAGTCGAGCGCGCAATTTAGACGGCAGGATCAGGACACGGGAGCAGTACGAGTGGATACTGTCCGCCGAGAATGTCGATCAGTCGCTCTCGGGTTTTCTTTCCGTGGTTGAAAACG
The DNA here is from genome assembly GCA_964513105.1 of uncultured Fibrobacterota bacterium. Classification (GTDB taxonomy): domain Bacteria; phylum Fibrobacterota; class Chitinivibrionia; order Chitinivibrionales; family CAYFVL01; genus CAYFVL01. The sequence goes on along the minus strand of CAZEMW010000104.1, from coordinate 4,901 downwards.
CACCCCGTCACCTGTTTCTTCCGGTTACGTCCGAAGAAACTGGTCTGGTCGACAATCATGGCATGCGGGCAACGTATGGATTCGAATCGTTCGATGCGGCATCGTTTCCCGGTTATGTGATGTTTGATATCACCAACGTGTGCAACTCTCGCTGCAGGCATTGCCCCCATTCGCTTTCGGAATTCCGGAAAAACCTCAAACCGCGTTATCTGGATCCAATGCTATTCCGAAGAGTTATCGATGAGATACCGGTGGATTACGAAGGATTTATCAGGATAACGGCCGATGGTGAACCGCTTCTGCATAAAGGCCTCGAGGGCATGCTCTCATATGCCGACAAACAGAGTAAGGGGAGAGTGGGACTAACGACAAACGGAGCCCTGATGGACCCCGAGAGATCTCGGGCGATTCTCGATACCGGGATTTCCGTGGTAGACTTCTCACTCGATGCCCTGGACGAGGAAACATATGCCGATATTCGGCAGGGGCTTCCATTTAAAGAGGTGCTAAAGAACATTTTCAATTTCCTCGAACTTCGTGAAAAGAATGGACTTACAACGAGGACTATGGTAAGCTTTGTTAAACAGGAACGGAATAGAGCCGAAGCTGAAGCGTTTGAACAGTTCTGGAGGGATAAGGTCGATAAGGTTCTTATCCGTGAGTTCATAACCAATGTGAACGCTGTACATGATCCGGAAAACGAAAATTGCCGGGTCCGGGAAAATCGATGGCCCTGTCCGCACGTATTTCGACGAGTTGTCGTCAATTATGAGGGCAATCTTAAGATCTGTCCGGTGGATTGGGAAAATCGTACGGTGATCGGCTCGCTCGAAAGCGGCACGGTAAGAGACATCTGGCAGGGAGAAGCGTACCGGCGAATTCGACTGAACCATCTAAACAATCGATTCCCGGCAGACAGTGCCTGTGGGGGATGCCCCGACTGGCGTGGGAGCCCCTGGCAGCTTGGGTACGAAAAGGTCATACGAACCCTCGATCCTTAGAGACTCTCACGTAGAAAGGTCCGAATCGGATGCCGGAGAGAATGCGCCGGATGTTCGTTTGTCCGAAAAGCCGATAAGATGAGAGCTTAAACAGTCATTCCCTTTTCCTCCTGAAGGAGTTAGGCGGCTTATGAATGTATTAGTTACCGGGGCCATGGGCTTCGTCGGCTCCCACTGGTGTGAGCATCTTCTGCAGAGGGGAGAAAGGGTCTGGGGAATCGATCTGTCGGCTCAGTACCCTCACTTGCAGGACTATAGGAATTTCACCTTTGTGCGTGATACCATCAAGGACTATAATCTTCTTCAGAAGCTCGTGAATCGGGCGGATATGGTGTACCATTTCGCCGGAATTGCGGAACCGGAGCAATATGTAACCGCGCCTCGAAAAGTCATCGATATCACGGCCAATGTCGGCATGCGCCTTATCGAAATGTGCCGGTTCTCGGATAAACTGTTGTTTCTTACTTCGACCTCGGAAGTGTACGGCAAGAATGCACAAATCCCATTCTCGGAGGACGACGATCGGATACTCGGCTCCACCAGAACGAAACGCTGGTGCTATTCGACTTCCAAAGCCCTGCTGGAGCATTATCTGGAAGCTTGCGCATTTGAGAAGGAACTGGACTTCATCACGGTTCGGCTGTTCAACATCTACGGACCACGCCTGCACGGAAGAGTCGTATCGAGGTTTGTCCGGAATGCTCTGCGCGGGGAGCCGCTAACGGTCCACGGCGACGGACAACAGTCACGTTGCTTTACCTATATCGATGATATGATACAGGCCTTTCAGGCACTTGTCGATACGCCGGAATGCCGTAATGAAGTTTTCAACGTGGGATATCCGGTAGAGTATTCGATCAAAGAAATGGCGGAAATAATCATTGATGAAACCGGTGGGAAATCCGGAATCGAATACACTCCGCATCGTGAGGCATTCGGCCTGAGCTATGAAGACATTCCAAGACGTGTTCCGAACATCTCAAAAATAAAAAGGTTTACCTCATGGGAACCGAAAATATCACTTCGAGAAGGCATTCGCCGTATGATTGCGGCCGAAAATGCCGGAAAACCGGATATATGGCAAAGCCGGTTGATTACCACTACGGACGGCAGTGCCTCGATGAAAGCGACATCGCCGCGGTAACAGACGCATTACGCTCAAATTATCTAACCGCCGGTCCGCAGGTTCGTCGATTCGAAAAAGAGACTGCCGAATACTGCGGCGCACGATACTGTCTCACCGTCGTCAACGGTACCGTCGGTTTGGAGATGGCCTACACGGCCGCGGGATTGAAACCGGGGGATATCGCCTGGATACCGGCACTCACCTTTGTCGCAACCGCCAACGCCGCGCACCGATGTGGAGCTCGGGTTTCTTTTCTGGATGTCTCTCCTCAAACGTTCAATATTGATCCCGATGAACTCGAGAGATCACTCGAGAGGGCGCGGGAGAACGGTGCATTGCCCGGCATTGTCGTGCCGGTACATTTTGCCGGTGTCTCGTGTGACATGCACCGCCTACGCGAGATTGCCGACCGTTTCGGGGTGAAGTTGGTCGAGGACGCCTGCCACGCCCTTGGTGGCTCCTATGGAAATGAGAAAATTGGGTCCGCCGGGTATTCCGAAGCGGCCGTATTCAGTTTACATCCGGTCAAAACGATTACTACCGGCGAAGGCGGTCTCGTGCTTCTGAACGATGAGCACGCGTATCACAGGATTGAGGCGATGCGGTCGCACGGTATTCGTCGTGGCGAAGTGGAAGGCGATCCATGGCGTGGACCGTGGCATATGGAAATGGTCTCCGAGGGACTGAACTACAAACTTTCGGAGGCTCAGGCTGCCCTTGGAATCAGTCAGCTTCGGAAGATAAACCGCTTCGTGGAAAAAAGAACTCGTCTGGCCAACATGTATCGCGAACAACTGGCCGATCTTCCTGTGCAATTCCAGGACATTCCTGAATATGCAACCGGTTCGCACCACCTTTGTGCCGCCCTGTTCGATTTTGATGCCATTGGTAAACCAAAGCGTCGAATCCATGCGGAACTCAAGAAACGGGGCGTGCATTTGTACGTGCACTACTACCCGGTGCCCCTTCATTCATTCTATCGCGACCGGTACGGATACAAAGATGGAGATTTTCCGAATGCTGAAGCCTATTACCGCAATGCGTTCTCCCTGCCGTTGCATCCCGGGCTTGAAGAATCGGATGTTGCGTATATCTGCGACCAGATTCGGGAGGTGCTGCAATCATGAGTTCGGGAACGGAAAGAAAAGTCGTGCGAATAGGTCCGCATCATGTTGGTGACGGCTATCCGGTGTGTGTGGTTGCCGAACTGGGAGTGAATCATCTGGGGAATTTCGATGTCATGAAAGAGATGATCCAGGCCGCCCATGAAGCCGGTGCCGACTTGCTCAAATTTCAGACCTACACGGCTTCGAAACGCTACGACGCCGAAAGCAATCCGAAAGGTGCGCGGTTTATCAGTTGGCTCAAAGAGTGGGAGTTCTCCCGTGAGCAGGAAGCGGAGCTCTGGTCCTATGCACACTCGCTGGGTGCCACGGTGTTCACCTCACCGTTTGATGAGGAAAGTCTTGAATTTGCCGAAAGCCTCGGATCGGTCGCTTACAAGCTCGCGGCATTCGAGGTAGTAAACCACAAACTGGTACGGGCGATAGCGCGAAAGAGGAAACCGGTCGTTTTGTCTCGGGGAATGTGCAGCAATGAAGAACTTCAGGCATGTCTCGATATTTGTGACGAATATGGAGCTCCCGCGGTGATTCTGCATACCATATCCTCGTATCCGCTGGAGAAAAAAGACAGTCATCTTCGGATGATTCACACCTTGCGCAATCGGTTTGACTGTCCGGTAGGGCACTCGGACCATACGCATGGAACGGACATCCCGCCGCTTGCCGTTGCGGCCGGCGCGAACATGATCGAAAAACACTTCACCGTCACACCGAAACGGCGCGAGTCCGACAATTTCTTTTCGGTGACACCGGAAGAACTCGAAGACATGATCTGGAGAATACGGCAAACCGAGCGCTGGATGGGACGCGGTGATATAGAAAAAATCGAAACCGAAGACTATATGTGGAGTTTTCGACGGTACAGTCAATGAGACACGGACGTTTCGCATGATTGCTTTCAGAACACGAGGCGGGGGTCGGCAGGGATGGGGAAACGTGTATCGACTTGTATCCCTCGCCGAATACATCCGGTCGAGACATCGGGAAGAAATTGAGTTCTGGGTGGAGGGACCGGAACGGGTAACGGCATTGCCGGCCGGTCACGGCTTTTCCGCGGTGGGGTTACCGGAAGATGTCGACGTGGAGGCGGAGGAGAAACTCCTCCGTCGTCGACCGCGCCCCGATATGGTCATTATGGAGATGCTGGAGCCGACCTACGACCGACAGGTAATGCTTCGCCGATTAACGGATCGGCTGGTGGTGTTCGACGACCTCCTCGATCACCGCTACTGCGCCGATCTGGTGGTGGCGGGACAGCAGCTCCCTGCATTTGCCAATAGGGAAATCTCGAACCGTGAAACCCGGTTTCTCACCGGATACGACTATTTCCTGTGCAGGCCGGAGTTTCTGGAATACGCCGGCAAAGAGCGGTCTTATCGAAGCACCGTAAAAAACGTTCTGGTAACCTTTGGCGGGGGACCGTATGATGCCGCCTATATCAAGGCGGCCCGGGCGATCTCCCATTTTCCCGATATGAAAGCGACATTCGTCCTCGGGGGATGCACCTCTCAATCGGTGGTCGAAGCCATTCATGACCAGGTGCCCTATGCCGAGTGCCTGAGTGGAACCGACTGCATGGAACAATTGCTCTGGGAAACTGATTTTGCATTCGTTAATGGGGGTTACACAAAGCTCGAGGCGGCCCTTACG
>CAZEMW010000103.1:1970-8454 GCA_964513105.1 uncultured Fibrobacterota bacterium | reverse complement strand
CGATAATGGACACGATCTGCCCCTCACGAACGGAAAACGACACCCCGTTTACCGCGCGAATTGCCCCGTAGGCTACGGTCAGCCCCTCAACTTTAAGCAGCGGATTGTCCATCTTTCCCCAGGTACGCTTCAATGACGGCCGGGTTTGCCCGGACCTCTTCCGGTTTTCCCTGTGCGATCGTTTCACCGAAATCCATGACTACCAGTCTCTCGGAGATGCTCATAATCAAATGCATGTTGTGCTCGATAATCAGGATAGTCAGATCAAACTCTTCACGTATGTGCGCAATTGTGTCGATAAGCTCGTGGGTCTCCCTTGGATTCATCCCGGCGGCCGGCTCGTCCAGCAGGAGAATTTTCGGACCGGTTGCCAGGGCTCGCGCAATCTCCAGCTTTCGTTGTTGACCGTAGGGCAAGGCACCGGCTTTTCCCGATGCTTTCTCTTCGAGGTCGAAAATGCGAAGCAGACTGCGACAGTAATCGTCGAGACGATACTCTTCCTTCCAGAACGAGGGTGGATGGAAGAGAGCGGAGAAGACCCCGTATTCCACATGAGAACGGGACGCAACTTTAATATTGTCTATGACCGACATATCATGAAAAATGCGAATATTCTGAAATGTTCGGGCGATTCCCAGTCGGGACACCTTGTGAGGGGAAAGACCGGCAATATCGAAATTATCGAGTACCATGCGTCCCTGAGCGGGACGGTAAATCCCGCTGATTAGATTGAAAACGGTTGTTTTTCCGGCACCATTTGGTCCTATCAAACCCACCAGTTCTTTAGGGGCAAGTTCCAGATTGAAATCCGAAACCGCCCGAAGGCCACCGAAAAAATGGGTCATATCGGAAACTTTAAACAGATGCATCGGTCGACTTTCTTTGCATTGCCTTGTATTTCCACGGTATCAGAAAAGAGAACTCCCGTCCTCCCATGATACCGTCCTGCTTGTATCTCATCGCGACGATCAACACCAATGGATACACCACCATTCGCCAGCTCTCAAGGTTTGCAACCCGGAGCAGTTCGGGTACCGTGGTGAAAATTGCCGCACCGACAATTCCTCCGGCCAGGCTCCGGCTTCCACCGATGTACAGAAAAATCAGAAGGTCGAGACTTTTGAGGATACTGAAATTGTCCGGATTGACATACTGACTCATATGCGCAAACATGCCGCCGGCCACCCCGGCGAAAAATGCCCCGATCACAAATGCCGAGACTTTCTGAAATGTCGTGCTGATACCCATGCCCGCCGCGGCAATCTCATTGTCACGAACGGCAACGCAAGCGCGCCCATAATGCGAATAGACGAAATTTCGCATGATCCAGATACTGCCCACCAGGACCAGGCCGAGATATGCGGCATTGGAAAACTTGGGGACCCCGGCCACCCCACGCGGACCACCCAGAAAATCGGAGAAGCGCAGCAGGGCGCGGATTACTTCTCCCGCGGACAATGTGACAATCGCGAGGTAGTCTCCCCGCAAACGAAGCGTTGGGAATCCGATGAGCAATCCAAAGAAACCGGCGCAGATTCCACCGACAACAATCGACAAAAGAAATATGAGATGCCCGGAAAACGCTCCGAGATCGACTGCCGTCCCGGTTACAAAACGAGGAAGAATAGTGGTAAGGGTCACCGAAGCGTATGCGCCAATTGCCATGAATCCCGCATGCCCGATTGAAAACTGGCCCGTAAAACCATTGATCAGAGCAAGGGATACTGTCAGAATTACATTTATCTCAATCAGAAAGAAAATCCGAGAGTAATACTGATAGGCGCGCACCGAACTGAGAAATCCGAAAAGCGTTTGCAGCAGAATAAAGACGGACAGGACGACGATAACTTTCTTCAGGTGCTTTTTCTTTGCGGAATCGTCCATATAGACCGGCTTTTCTCTATACCTTCTCTACCGTCGTTTTTCCCAGCAATCCGTTGGGACGAATCAGGAGAATCACAATCAGGATGACAAATGCGGCGGCAAACCCCAGGTTGGAGTCGACCGAATTTGCAAAGACTTCCGAGACTCCCATTATCAACGCTCCCAGAACAGCGCCCGGCAAACTGCCAATACCTCCCAGAACCGCGGCAATGAACGCTTTCAGTCCGGGAAAGAAACCCAGAAAGGGAGACTGGAGTATGCCATAGTTGGTGGCGTACAGAATCCCCGAAACGCCGGCCAATGCCGGACCAATGATGAATGTTACCGAAATCACCCCGTCGACATCGATACCCATCAGTGAGGCGGCTTTCTTGTCGTAGGCAACAGCCCGCATCTGTTTACCGATGAGCGTTTTCTCTACCAGAAACCACAACCCAAAAAGCAACACAGCCAAAACGCCCATATTGATCAGAAACATATTGGATATCGAGAGATCGAGCGCCGCCAAACGAATGACCTCTCGTTTTTCGATAATTTCCGGGAACGCACGGTACTGATTGCCGAATACCATGCCGAGAGAGGAAAAATTCTCGAGAAAGAGAGAAACGCCGAGGGCGGTTATCAGAGCCGAAAGCCGGGGCTTGTATCGAAGAGGACGATAGGCGATCCGTTCCATCGCCACGCCGAGCGCCGCGCAAATTACCATTACGTACACGATTGTGACGGGGAAAAGAAATACCCCCCAGGGAATTCGAAACAGCAGCATTGTGCCGTAATAAAAAAACGGAAACACCCCAGCCGAAACCAGCGCAATCCCGAACAGGTTGAGAATGCCTTTGGCGCCGGCCCATCCGCTGCGGGACAAAAACGAACCACCTGTTTGTCGCCGACGTTCTTCAAGCAAGAGAAAAGGTTTTGACAAAAACGGCAGGCGTCCCGCGATAAAATCAAAAAGCAGGTATCCGACAATGATGGAAAGCCAGATCCAGATTACCGGAGGAAGTTCCTGTACTTCCCCCGCAGCCGTGCCGGTATAAAACGCCACCGCAAAGAATGCGATATACGCCCCGACCATGAATATGTCGGCATGAGCAAAATTGATCAGCTTTATGATGCCGTACACCATGGTGTAGCCCAGGGCTATCAGCGCATAAATTGAGCCAAGCTGAATTCCATTCAGCAACTGCTGCAGAAGATAGCTTGTCATAGGGCACGTTCACTTTCAGTATACGGGCGGCTCCGGCCTTGATAGAAACGGGAAGTCCGAGGACTCGCCCCCATTCGATCAGTTCATTATTTCGGTGACGTAGGTCTGCCTTCCGTCCTCTATCTTGAGGATAACCGCGGGTTTGATCGGATTGCGATTCTCATCAAAGGTAATCTCACCGGACACTCCCTCAACGGAAACATTCGCCATAGCATTCTTGACATATTCGCCCTCGAGGCTACCGGCATCCTCAATAGCTTTCAGCAGAATGTTTGCGGCATCGTAGGCAAGCGATGCAAGTGCATCCGGAGGTGCCCCGAACTTGTCCGTGTACTTGAAAACAAAGCTCTGCACTACGTCCGAGGTGTCGTCTTTTGAAAAATGGTTGGAAAAAACACACCCTTCGACATGTTCGCCCCCGATCTCAACCAACTGCGGGGAATCCCAGCCGTCCGCGCCCCCGGTGGGAACATCGAGGCCAATTTCGTGTGCTTGCTTCATTATGACGGCATCCGCGGCGTAGTAGTTGGGACTATAGAGGAAATCCGGTTGAGCAGCTTTGATGTTTGTCAGTTGAGCTTTGAAATCCACCGTGTTGGCTTCATCCGTAAAGGCTTCATACGCAACGACCTCGCCACCCATTTTCTCAAACTCTTCTCTGAAGACCTCGGCCAATCCTTTGTTGTAGTCGTTTCCGTTGTCGAAAATCACGGCAGCCTCTCTCGCTTCCAGGTTTTCATACGCATACTTTGCCATCACGGCACCCTGAAACGGATCGATAAAGCACGCCCGATAAATGTAATCGCCGGCCTCGGTCACCTTGACATTAGTGGAAGCGGGAGTAATCATGGGAACTTGCGAGCTTTGACAGATCGGGGCAATAGCAAGCGAATTCTTGGACATCACCGCCCCGACAATCGCGGCTACACCGTTTTGACTGATAAGTTTCTGTGCCGCATTGGCCGATTTTTCGGGAGACCCTTCGGTGTCTTCATACACGGCGCGAACGGGCATTTTCAAACCACCTATGGCGATGCCGCCCTTATTGTTGAACTCATCCACGGCAAGTTGCATTCCCTGTTTGGATGATTGCCCGAATGTTGCCGCATTTCCGGACAAGGGAAACAGACCACCAATCACGATTTCGTCCTTCTGTGCACATCCGCCCAGAAAAAGCAATGCCGCCGCTACGACGGAAACAATCGAGATACGCATACCATCCCTCCTAAGCCGGCAAAGCCGGAAGATCAGACCTCGGCACAGCGCTCCGCTCGGTCACCTAAGATCAAAGAACAAAGATCAAACAGAATCCACTGTATGTGGACAGACACAAATCCGCGGAGAGTGAATTCGTCGGGCAAATAGTCCAAGCCGTAATACGCAACGTCACCTACCAGGCCTCTCAACGAAGTGCACGGCATTGTGGTCACTCAAGCTCCTGAAGCCAATGTTCGGCTTCGATAGCCGCCATGCAGCCGCTGCCTGCGGCGGTTATTGCCTGCCGGTACTTAGCATCTTTCACATCACCGGCCGCGAAAACCCCCTGAACCGTAGTCACGGTCGAATCGGGCAGGGTCACGATATATCCCTGCTCGTCGAATTTCAACTGACCGCCCAAAAACTCGGTATTCGGCTTGTGTCCGATCGCTTCAAAAGCTCCCGCAACGGCTATTTCCGAAGTCTCCGAAGTTTTCGTGTCCTTCAGCAGAAGTCCCGTCAGGTTCTTCTCGCCCTTGAATTCCTCGACGACTTTGTTCCAGAGGATCTCAATTTTCGGGTGCTCCATGGCGCGTTTTTGCATAATCGCGCTCGCCCGAAGCTCGTCTCGCCGATGTATGAGATACACTTTGCTGCCGAATTGCGTGAGATGCGTCGCCTCCTCAACGGCTGAATCTCCTCCCCCGATCACGGCAAGTTCCTTATTCCGGAATACCGGCAAAGCCCCGTCACATACCGCACAGGCAGATACCCCTTTGCCCCACAGCAGTTTCTCCGATTCGAGCGGAAGCCGTCGGGCGGTTGCTCCCGTTGCCACGATAAGTGCTTCCGCCTCATAGGTCATGCCGCCGGCTGTAGTGACCACGAACGGTCTCTTGCTTAAATCCGCTTCGGTGACATCCTCCATGATCGCCTTGGTTCCAAACCGAACCGCCTGTTCCCGCATATCGGCCATCAGCTTCTGACCATCGATACCATTTGGAAATCCCGGGAAATTCTCCACCACCCCGGTGGTCATCAGTTGCCCTCCAGGCATCCCTCCCGCCTGGAAGCCTTCTATGAGCACCGGAGAAAGCCCTGCCCGGGCGGCGTAGATCGCGGCGGTCAGTCCCGCCGGTCCTGATCCGACAATCACGATTCTTTCTGCCATTTTATAGCTCCAATCAACAATTCAAGTACTTGTAAAACAACAACTTGCGTTGCAGCAGCCCGAATGCCGGTACTCTTTGATTCCCCGAGTTTCCGCAGCGGGCAACTAAACAAAATAAAAGCCTCCGCGGACCTCTGCTAAATTCCGGGTTGTTCAACCATAGTGTATGATTCCGATTCACTTGAAAGAGCTCTCAGGACCAGGTATAATGAGAAGGATGTTTCCTTCGAATCACGAGTTCGTGTGGAGAACTACCCGGGGAAACAGGACTGTGATTCCGGTCACGGTACCGTCTCACTATTTCCGCTACTATTGAGCCGGACACCACTTCGAGCGCGCTCTCCCGAACACCCATGGGAGAACGACAATTTCTCAGGGTGCCGACAAGAGTATGCGAGGAGGGAAAATGCCGCACATGGGTATTCGAAACGCCGTCGTCCCAATGCTGATCCTCATAACATCTCCGGGACTTCGAGCCCAGATGCCGTCCAAAGGGCGACTCGTCGCAGCATCTAAGGGCGAAATGCTGGTGCATAACCTAAAGGCCTTAGACAGCGTGGCATATACCCTCGGGCCCGGCTATGGACCGGCTCTGAGCCCCGATGGGAAAACAGTGTTGTTCAAAACCGCTCCGCGTAGCTCTCTCCACAATGAAATCTGGGCGGTCGATATCGACGGCTCCAACAGACGAATGCTTTTTGACGGGCTTTCCGAGGTGCATACGTTGTCGTATGCCGAACATAGCGGAGAAGCGCTGGTCCTTCATACCGCCACCCGCAAAGGCCCATCATTTCCGGCGACAATCGACTGGCTGAAAATCCCGCTGTCTTCCGGAGAGACACCCTATCAGTCCAATGCATACAACGTTGCCGATTCCCTTTCGTTTTTCGCCGACGCCGACGCAGCATTCAACCAGATCCTGTATGTGATGAACGATGTTGCAACCATAGATGAGAAGGTGGTATCAACGCAGGTGCCTCCGATTTCGGAAGCTCTTTTTTCTCCCGATGGAAATGAAATAATTC
>CAZEMW010000103.1:0-1960 GCA_964513105.1 uncultured Fibrobacterota bacterium | reverse complement strand
AGCGCAAGCCTTCTTCCTCAGGAGCCTGTGAAAAACCTGGCCTGGAGTAATCATCCGGATTGGCTTGTCGGAACCGGTATGAACAGTCACGAGCTGTTCTCGTGGAACATTCGAACTCTGAAGATGTATCGTCTCACCTCTGTCGCCGACAGTCTGGTGACCGGTTGCCTCTTGTTCGATAGTTCATTCAGCAAGACACCTTCACAAACAGCTCTTCGAGTGCACGTGGACGGATCGGGCACAACGGGTCCGTTGCATGTGAACCTTGTCGAGTCCTCCGGTACTCACATATCCGGTACGGAAACGATGCCCGGGGACACCATTCTAATCCCGTTCCCTGAAAATCATCCAGCCGCGTTGTACCTTCAGATCGAGGACTTGGGTGGATTCTACCCGCTTCAGTTCTGGAGTGGTTCAAATACCACTACCTTTCCCTGCAAAGAACTGTTTCCTCCCATTGGGGATACAATCGACTTTCCGGTGCACCTGACTACCACACCTGCGGATACCGTGCCGACTGAACCGGCCAAGATTCACGGGCTGCTACTCGATCCGATGGGGCATCCGGCCTCCGGGTACACTGTCGAAGCCCGCTCGGTCGAAGATACTTCACTCGTGGTCACCTCCAAAACAGGTACGGGTGGGCTATTCGCGCTGTCCGGGGTTCCCGCTCACACCTCGATTATGCTTCAGGTCCGGGCCAACAGCTACAACGATATGCCCGGCCAATACTGGTACCCGGGCGGCACGTGTACCGACTATGCGCATTCATTCAGACTTGCCGAACGCTCTGTTTTCGATGTCCGTATCAAACTTTCGTATACACCTCCCGCGCGGCCGTCAGAGACAATCGTGGAAGACTTAGGGGCGGTAAGAGGCATAGTGTTCGGATCTATCGACGGCATATCACTTGAGGGAGTACGTGTCGTAATAAAGCCCTCAACTGCCGATGATTCCATCGTGACCCATACCGATTCTCGGGGCCGTTTCGTCTTGTATGATATTCCAGCCTTCTCCGATGTAGTCATCGGTTTTGGTACCGGTGATTCCGGCGTCTACCCGCAGCAATACTGGTCCCGGGAGGGTACCAGCATGGAACCGACCAGTTATCTGCAGGTTGATCCCTATATGACACGATATCTGGGAAAGATATTTCTGAGTCAAACACCTTCCTCGGGCTCAACAGATACGACCTACGGCGCCACGCCCGACACGGGATACGGAAGTTCTTTTCTACAGCTTCATCTGAATGACGAAAAGGGAAATCCGCTGTACCCCAAAGGGGTGGCCGAACTACATCCAAGAGATTCGGGACAGTTTCTGCAATCCCCACCCGAAGGTTCTCTGGTGAAATTCTACGGGGTACCTGCCGGATCATACGATATTTTTCTGCGATTCGACGGCTATCCGTATCAGTATTTCGCTCAAACCGGGAACACGACCACACCTTCCCACGCTGTCCAGGTTGGCAAAACGGACACAACAATAATCGGTTTTTCGGTAACCCATACTCCGGTCGATCCGAGGTACCTTCATGGATACGCTCTGTCCGAGACCGGCATGCCGCTTCCGGGAGTAACCGTTACGTCGTATTCCTACACGAATCCTCCGAGTCCACTCAAAACGGCAAAAACCGATTTAAACGGTTTCTATGATCTGGGAAAGGTTAAGAACGTTCGGTACTACATTTCATTTGAGCACGGCACGGAGTACCCGTTCCAATGGCAGGGCGTTCCCGAGAACACAATGTATTCACAGTACGGTATTCTCCCCACCGACAATTGGGATACCACTCGAGTCCATCTCAGTACTGCTCCCGCCGACAACGAGCCGGCTTCGCAACTAACGGTGGATGTCTTTGATGGGATGGGAAGACAGATCGCCTACAAAACGGTTGTTCGACTTCTGGATCAGCACACCATGCGCCCATCTGTAAAAGTTGTACTCGAGAATGCGACAT
>CAZEMW010000102.1:5124-8566 GCA_964513105.1 uncultured Fibrobacterota bacterium | reverse complement strand
CTCCGATGTCGAATCTCTTCTTTCTGCGGAATCACTGGATGCATGTGTTGCGGTTACACCGATTCACCTTACCGAAGCGATATCAAGACAAATCCTTGAACGACAGATTCCACTGCTAATAGAAAAGCCTCTCGGAACCGGGCTGGAACAGGCTGAGAGTATTGTTGAAATGAGCAAGTCGGCCGGAGTTCCGGTTTTGGTCAGTGTTAATCGTCGCTTTGATCCGGCTCTGATTGAGGCACTTCGCCGATTGGATGGGCAGGTACCGGAGTATATTCGAGCGACAATGATCAGAGTGGCCCGTTTCGAAGAGGAGTTCATCGTTGACGCCGGGCTGCACGCTATAGATGCAATGCGACATGTTTGCGGGGATATCGTCTCACATGAAATCAGTGCCGCCGGGAAGGGGCGAGAGAAGTGGGCCGTAGTAACTATGGAGTTTGCAGGTGGTACTTCCGGGGTTCTGGAATTGCTGCCCGCGGCGGGGTATCGTCGGGAAGAATATACGTTTCACGGCACCGGGTATCTGGCCGAGGTGGTAGTTGGAGAAAAGGATCCGGGGGTGTTCACATTTTGGAAAGAGGGATCATTGGTTGCCTCTGAGATCCCGGCGAAAAATGACCCGCCATTTGTGTATAACGGTACCTACAACGAAACCTGCGAGTTCTTTGCAGCGATCACGGAGAACCGTCGGACCCTGGTGCCCCCTGAAAAAATTGTTCAGTCCATGGAACTGAGCCGGGACATTCATCGGGCTGTTATAGGCGGAGCTGCTTGAGAGTGTTGGCGGGAAGTTGGGGGCCGTCCCGAACTTCCCCTGCTGTTCCAACGCAAATGATGCACGAATCAGGACCGAATTGGTCGGGAGCTCGGCTTGGGAAGGAATGTGCAGCTCTTCTCACGATTGTATCACTTTCGTGCTCCAGCAATTACCGCGATTATCCGGTACAGATGCAAACCGCTCAGAATGCTCCCTGAGGGCGGCTGCAGGTATTGCCTCCCCGAGTTTTTTCATCCGCAACGAGCTGCGGCACGTTTTTTGATGTTTCAATCACCAAAGGTTCTTCACCATCACCACCATGGCCGGTCACTCATGGGTCAGACCAAGCAAGACCAAATTCGGCTGGAGCAGGTGCTGCTGCTGTATCGATTGCAGCCGGTTGGTATTGTTGCGACAGTTGTAAATGCACTAATAGTCACAACTCTTCATTACTCCTTGGTACCATCACCTATTCTGACATCGTGGATCGGTCTCCAAGTCGTTTTCGCCTTCATTAGAGCGGTGCTGTCCATCCCGGCTCGCCGAGAAATAAAACGCCGAAAACGAGTCGTTTTCTGGACCAACGTCTTCGCGGACGGTATGCTCGTGACCGGTATCATATGGGGAAGCGCGGCGTTTTTTCAGTTTTACCACGAATCGCAACCTCACGCCATTCTCATTGCCTACGTTCTGGGCGGTATGATTGCCGGAGCCGCGGCTACCTTTTCGATAAAACGGTCCGCCTTTTTCATGTTTTCCGTACCTGCCGTTCTTCCTCAGATAATCATCTTTTTTTTCAGCGGAGATATGGTCAATATTGCTATGGGGACAATGCTGACCTTTTTCTGGATCCTGGTCAGTGCTTCGGCAGTCACAAACAGAGCGGCAACTCTTTCGTCCATAAGCCTGCGGTTCGAAAAAGAAAACCTTATTGATTCCCTTCGGAAAGCCAATACCGAAACAAAGTCCGTCAACCAGAGACTGCAGGCGGAAGTCGATCGACGCAAGGAGATGGAACAACAGCTCCGTCTCGCACAATCCGGTTTGGAACATAAAGTGAAACAACGAACCGTTGAGCTGGAGATCGCCAATCGGAAACTTGAGGAGGCAAACGGGGAGCTTTCAGACTTCACACATTCAGTATCCCACGATTTGCGTGCCCCGCTGGCGGGCATAGAAAGCTTCAGCGAGTTGCTTGAAGAAGAACTCAAGCCGTTGCTCAACGATGATGTGTCGAATTATTTAAGATTAATCAGAAACTCGACCGAAAGAATGAAAGAACTCATCGAAGATCTACTTGTCCTGTCTCGAGTAGACAAAAGTGAAATAGTGCCGGTCGAAGTCAATTTGAGTGTTCTGGCCGAAGAAATCGTGCGGGATCTTCAGAATCGCGATCGAAACAGAACGGTGGAAGTCACAATTCACCCCGGCATTTCGGCGCTCGCCGATTTTCGTCTGATTCGTATTGCACTCGAGAACTTGCTGGACAATGCCTGGAAGTATACCGGCAAGACAGACTGCCCCAGAATAGAATTCGGTGTCCGGAGGGAGCTCGAACGAGTGGTATTCTTTCTCTCGGACAATGGGGCCGGATTTGATATGGCCTATGCCGACAAACTCTTTGCTCCGTTCAAACGGCTACATAGTTCTACGGCTTTTCCCGGTACCGGTATCGGACTCACTACGGTACAGCGAATAATCCGAAAACATGGCGGGGACATCTGGGCGGACTCGGAGCCCGGTAAAGGAACAACCTTCAGCTTTACGCTTCAGGCGTAAAGGACGCTGTCGTGCCCGGAAAATCTGCATCGTCCGTCGCCTATTCCATCGCGGCGGAGCGAGAAAATTATCTGGATCAGGGGTATTTCGGTACCGGTAATTACCAAAGCTGTGTAAATAGAGTGGTCCCTAAATGCTCTAAATGGCCATAGTTGCGGCATATAAGCAATTTATCCGAAGAACATTCCGAATTGGAGAGACATTCCGATTTCCGTAATCGCGTGAATCATTTCAACTGTTTGTGTATATTCCTTCTGCCGTGTGTCCAGCATTCAAACGAACTCCGTCTACGCGTTCAGGGTTGAAGATGCGGAATCTCGTAGGAGCGGGACTGTTCACTTGCTTAGCAGGTAGCAAATAAGGTCGGCCCGGGCAAACCCCCGGGCCGACCCACCCTACCCCACACTCGGGGCTTGAGGGGTAAACATCGTCTGCAGAGAGCATACCGATGCTAAAACCCAAACTTTATCGAAAAGTTCAACACATGCGAAAAAACGGTAAGTGTATTGTATTCGTAAGAGCCGTCGAACTTCAGCCGTCGGCCGAGAATATTTCTGGTGTCAAGGTCGAGACCAAAGCCTCCGGTGAACCGCCACGGGGTCTCGTGGAATGACTGCTTGCGAATACCCAGTCTGAGATCCAGCACCTGGAAGATCGTTTTTTCCACTCCTCCTGAAAAGACCCACTCCTGTTCCTGGTTTACGGGGATGTTCATATCAAAGATCAGGAATGTGGTATAGTTCGCCTGGAAAACGCCGCCCATGTAGAAGGTTGGAGGTACGCCTTCGCCGTAGGAAGTATCCGTTGCAGTATTGTGCCATTTGTAATGAGACGGTGCATTCTTCATGACCAGTGCACCCCGAATCTGTTCGGTGAGCTCCCAGAGGATTCCCCAGTCGAGTC
>CAZEMW010000102.1:0-5114 GCA_964513105.1 uncultured Fibrobacterota bacterium | reverse complement strand
TCCCCAACCCCCGATCCCGGACACGCACTTACACTAGAGCCTTGTCCGGTTTTTGTGCTCTTGACTTTGGCCGCGACACCGAGGGAAAATGGTCTAAGGAATGAGACCAGTTCATTGAACTTGTACGAAACGGCCGAGACAAAATACATCTCCGTTAAAAGACCTTCGCTATCTCCATTGTATAGGAAGCCCTGGCCGAAGCCTATTTCCCGAGTAGCCTTGTTTACGTAGGATGCCGCAAAATTGTTCATGCCGAATATGTTCTGGTAGGCAAGCATGGCTTCAGCTCCCGGAGTCCAGGACATGCCCGCGGGATTATAGAATACCCCGTAGGCATCGTCCGAAGCGGCCATATACGAATTCGCAAGTGCTCCCGGTCGCGCGAATAGCGGCATAATATCGGCATTCGGGTTTACGCCCAACAGGTTATCCCGTTCCGAGCCCATATCGCTGTAATCCGAGACCACATCATTGTCGTTTTCGTCCTTACCGGTGAGGGATCCGTTGATGAACGCAACGAGCACTCCCGCTCCCAGGCAAAGAGGAGCGGAAATCAACAACTCTCGTTCGTTGTGTACCTGCGGACCGTAGTACGTATGCGTTTTCCCGTTGAGGTTCTCATCATCCTGTCCATGGAGTTTCAGAACCGCTGCCCTCATGAGTTCGCCCAATACGACTCCGGGCTCCGACTCAATCCGAACATGTTCTATAATGCGGCGACTGGGGACATCAAGTAATGTCAAACGTACTCCGTAAACATCGCCATTGACATCAAGGGTGCCATAGAGCATACGATCCAATTGAATGGACGATCCTATCCCGGCGACGCACCGGGGGTCCCGGCAGTTTCCGGGGAAGTTCTGCTTGAGTTCCCGGAAAAACTTCTCCATATGCATTTGATCCACAATATCGTACGCCCCAACTTCTTCGATGTAGCTCTTGAGCGAATCCTGTGCAATACGTGCGGTCTTCTTGTCCTTTTCCGCCACCTCCAGATTCAGAATCCCGATTCGCGTCTGAAGTGCTTCGGCATTCCGGGCCGTGGCACCGAGAGCTCCAATCATAAGAACGGTAGTCCACCGCAGTATACTCATTTTCACAGCTACCTCCCCATACGGGATCTTTTTCGTGCGCATCATACGTCCTTTCGGCCGATCCTCTGCGAAACTGCACATGACCTGCCGCAGGCCAAACTATTTGAGAATGACGATCGGTCTCATGTATCTTTCGGGCTTGTTTTTTCTGTCGTGTATGGTAAGGACCATAAAATATCGACCATTGCGCAGAAGGGCGTTCCCTCGGATTTCAAACACTTTCTCATCAGTAGTCGATGTCCGATCAGTGTCGGCGTATCCGTCGCTCTCAGTCACCCCTCTCCACCAGAACTGGTACGTTCGGTTGCTCTCAACCTGGGGCTCGGTTGTGGTCAGAACCCGTTCTCCGGTTGTGGTGTAGACATCCAGGGTGATATCGACGGTTGGGGTTTCCGTCTTGGGCGTGATTTCTATCAGTGTACCACGTCGCGCGGTACGACCATGCTCGGGAACCGGTTTGATATAGGGTGAAAAGGGGTTCGGGATGATGCTCCAGGTTTCTTTGGATTGACCACTGGTTTGACGAAATAGAATCGCGTATCGGGACAGGTGCTTGACTGTACCGATCAGACTCTGCTTGTCTTCACTTAATTCACAGTCCGGCATAATCGTCCATTGCAGGCTGTCGTCGTTCCAATAGCCCACCAGAAATTCTCCCGTGCCGGCGGCGGCATCAGAAAGATATGCTTCCGGTATCTGCATTTGAAGTGTTATCGATTTGGGGTCCTCCTCCGTGTAGCTGATCTCATATCCCCGTCGACTCTTCGATTCCACCGTGATATCATACGCATTTCCGATTATTGCATATTTCCCGACCCGTTGCTCAATACGTGTTTCCAGAATCGGTATCCCCATTGTAAGCTCAACATCGTTTAGAGATCCGGTCGACGAATCGGGGAGTGCTATTGTACATCCGGTACCATTGGTAACCGTATCCCTCGTCATCGATATTCGGTGCACCACTTGGATGCCGGATTTGTTCACTTTGTCCTTGTGCTGTTGGTTGAACTCCCCGACAATCGTCCCGACCCGTGCCTGTATGCGTGCATAGCCTGCAAAATTCGGGTGGGGAAAAAGAATGCCCTGCTGCGCGAGAATGGAGTCGGCCGCGGCTGAGGGATTGATTTCCCAAACAGGACTTATCGTTACGGGAGTCCCGTTTTTGTCGATTCCCACTGCGCTGAAAGCGGCCTGTTCGTTCTTGGGAGTGGTTAGAAATGCGGGACCGGAGATCTGTTCAACCAGAATTGTATCGAGAACCGCATTGGTAACCCGTATGACCACACCGGCGGTGTCTTCCGCCCGAGGTGACATCCTGTCGTTTCTGATATCGGCTACCAGGCTGAAAGCCGAAGCGCCTTCGGCCGGAGCTATTAAGGTCACACTGACCCCGTCGGCCGTTTTCCGCCCTTTTTCGTTCAGGGAGCATCCCACCGCCCCAACCAGACGCCAGGAAACGTCGCCGTCCACCAGATCGGTCGCAGGAACGTAATTGGATCCATAGTAGCCTCGAACCGAAAACCGTGTATGGGAATCACCGGACAGTACAAGGGTATCCTGCGCAGACGGAACTATTTCGACCCGCGAAAGAAGGGACATGTCGGGATGTATGTATACTGCATGCGTTTCCTGTGGGGTACCATACTCGTCGTGTCCGATTCGAGCAGAAAAATAGTACTGCATCGTACTACCATCCCGGGGCGGTATCGGGGTGAACCGGTACACCATTGCCTGTTCGCCGGTTTTGGGATCGGTTCCGCTTGCTGGAGCAGCTGTCGGAGCCATGGCGGAGAACGCGTCTGAGGCGATGTCTTTGTAGTGAAGCAATAGCGTATCGGGTGTTGTCGATGCCCCAAGCACATAAACGGAAAGTTCTACGGTTCCAGTTGCGTTTGTATGCAGTGAGTCTCCGGGCGACCGATGAAGGATCGGCAGAGATACTTCATCGTAGACCGTATCGGGATGCGCATCGCTGACAATCGTCGTGTGCCTCGAAAGATCTACCAATGCTTCGTCGTCGGCGTCAATCCCCAGCACGTACGTTCCCATGCCAACTCCATTAAGCATCTCATCGATTCGAATTCGTTTTTGGAAAGGAGTAGATACTTTCACCGAAGCTTCGGTGATGTCCAGTGTTCCGGTACGGGCAGTCCAGGATAGGGTCTTTGTACCCGGTACCAGATGAATACTGATGTTTCGAATCGGCTCATTTTCCGGAGAATGCAGCACACGACCGTTGTCAACCAGTAGCGACGTATCGTTGAAACGCGCATTGTCGCCATACCACAGCAGTGTGCGATCAACAGTATAGCCCTCTTTTCCCGCACTTATCACAAGCGCACCGTCGGGGATTCCCCGGATTTCAAAGGATCCCTGGGCATCGCTTTTTCCGGTGGCCACCACCGATCCGTCATTCTGATCGACTATTGCAATGGATACGTGACCGACCGCCGTTCCCCCCGCGCTGTCCTTTGTCGTACCCGATATGCGGGCGTACGCTTTAAGGGTATCGGAAAGTGTGAACGTACTGTCTCTCTGAGCTCGGATGCTTTTCGGTGTTCTGACGGCATGATAGCCGGCGGCAAATCCTCTTAGAACATAGTCCTTATTTAGTCCGATGCTCATCTGGAAATCGCCGTATGTTGATCCCGTACTGCTTTCAATGGTATCCGGAGGCGTTGCCGCAGTATCTATAAGCAGTACACGGGCATCCGTAATGGGACCTCTGATCAAAGAATCGTTGTTCGACCAATATTCTCCATATATGTATCCCTGGACAAGAGCTGCTCCCGGGGACATATTGACGGTGATCTGTTTTGAGCTCAGGACTGCGATGTCCAGGCGACGGCTCTCAAATCCAATCTTGGAGACCTCGAGCACATACTCACCCGGCGACACTTGAAACGAGAATACACCGGACTGTGGTGTTGAGGGCACCGCCTCAACCAGTTTACCATCTTTCGACAGACGAACCGTTGCACCCAGAACTGCTTCGCCGTCGGTATTGCGGACCACTCCCGATAAGCTCAAAGGATTGCGCTTAATGGAGACGAGACCGAAGTTAACGCTCTGGCCAAAATTAACGGAAACATCGCGCGGTACTGATGATACGTACCCCTTTTTGGTTGCCCATACATTCCAGTCTGCCTGGCTGCAGCTCAGAACGAAATTGCCTGAGGCATCGCATTCGTCCGAGATGGTATCCCCATAGTCGGAGACGGCAAAAACCCGTGCCAAATCAATCGGCTCTCCGGCTTCATCCACAACCTTACCATAAATCGTGGCGTCCGGACGATCGATGTACATGGTTACCATAGTGGTTTCCGGACCGGTGAGTTGGTCGTACGTTACCGCAACGGTTCGCGTTGCCGGCAGAAATCCGTCTTTCCGAATGGTTAGTCGGTATTCACCGACCGGTCGATCACGCTTTAAAACGCCATTATTATCGGTGTAGAACAGCAACGGAGCTTCCATTGATCCATCCAGTACCTCCACTTCGACCTCGGCCAGAGAAACCGGGCTTTCGATGTACGTTGTATCGCCGGTGCGTATCTTCTCCCGGGCGCGAACAACCAAATGCCCTTGGCGCATACCACGGTACTGAAACTCCGAGAGCTCTCCGGCGGTTCCCGCACCTTTTCTGTCCACCGCTATAACACGCCAGGTGTATTTATTGTTTGTGAAGGTTTGAAAGGCGTCTACCGCGATGGAAGCAGTATCACCAGAGAAATTTCCCGCAGTAACTTCGGTGTTCCAAACGACCAGTTGCGCATTGACTCCCTCGATGTTTGACGCGACATATACATATACCTGATACGTATTGGCATTGGTATCCAGGTTGGTCCAGGTCAGATGCAAGGGGGCGTCCGGTGCGGCCAGAACGGTATCTCCGTCACCTGGGGAAACGTTTATCGGCTTGTTCAGCTTCTTGCCGGCGACCACGAACGTGCTCGGGTATGGAATTCCCACACTGAGGGCGGGATGATTTCCATAGTTGTTGATTACCGCCCAGCTGTATTC